>JAPOZF010000024.1 GCA_026706165.1 Gemmatimonadota bacterium | reverse complement strand
TCGGCGCCCTGGTCCGCCAGCAGCATGGTGGCGATCGGCCCCGAGACCATCGTCACCGCCAGCACCTACACCACCGGGGAGGAGGAGGCCGTCACCCTTTCCCCGCTCGACGTGGTCACGACCCCGGGCGCTTCCGCCGACATCTTCCGAGCTTTCCAGACCTTCCCCGGCGTCGCCGCGGTGGATGACGGCGCCGGCCTTTACGTCCGCGGCGGCGACGTGAGCGAGACCGTGGTTCTGCTCGACCAGGCCACGGTGGTCCATCCCTACCGGTACGAATCCCCGACCGGCGGGGTGTTCGGCGCGATCCCTCCCTTCATGGTGCGGGGAACGGCCTTTTCCACGGGCGGGTTCTCCGCCCGCTACGGCAACGCCCTTTCCGCGGTGCTGGCGATGGAGAGCCTGGACATGCCGGCGCAGCGGAGCTGCACCCTCGGTCTGGGCCTGGCCGCCGGCTCGGTGGGGATCGACCTGCCGCTTGTCGACGACAGGCTCGGCCTGCGCATCACGGGGAACCTCAGCCTTACCGACCTCATGTTCCGCGTCAACGGCCACCGCGGCCAGTTCGTCGTCACGCCGCGGGGGCGCGACGGCAACCTCAACCTGGTCTACCGGTACTCCCCGACCGGACGCCTCAAGCTGTTCACCTTCAGCGAGGGTAACGAGGTCGGCGTGCGCGTGTCCGAGCCCTCGTTCGACGGCCAGTACCGGGGCCGCAGCGACAACTACCTGCACAATCTCCAGTGGAGGGACGCGTGGGCAGGCTGGTCCATGCAGACCCGCGCCTCGCTCAACCGGCACTCCGCCCGGCGGCGGCTGGGCAACCTCGACCTGACCCCCAGCGACCTGACCGGCAAGATCCGCACGGACTGGGAACGGGGCCTGGGCGCATCCGGGATCCTGCGCCTCGGGACCGAAGTGGAGCACGCGGACAACCGCTTCGCGGGCAGCATTCCCCAGGGGGACATCCTCGACCCCGAGGCCGAGGTATACGAGCTCGACGCCTCCTTCAGCGCCCGGCGCACCGGCGCCTGGTTCGAGGTCGATTTCAAACCGATGCGCCGCCTCGCCGCCAACGCCGGCATGCGCGCCGACCGCCACAGCCTGAGCCGCGGTTTTGTCCTGGACCCGCGCCTGTCGGCGCGCTACCAGCTCTCGAAGGACACCAGCGCCCGCCTCGCCTGGGGCATCTACCACCAGTTTCCCGCGCCGTACCAATACAATTCCGTCAGCGGCAACCCCGGGCTGGGACCCCAGCGCGCCCGGCACTGGATTGGCGGCCTGCACCACGAACGCGGGGGTCTGTCGGTGCGGCTGGAGGGGTACTACAAACCGTACCGCGACCTCGTGCTGGACGACGCCGGCCTGAACCTCGCGAACGCGGGCAGGGGGCGGGCTTCCGGCGTCGACCTCTTCTGCAAATACGGCGCCTTTCTCGACAGCCGCATGAGCGGCTGGTTGGCTTACAGTCTGCTGCGCTCGCGGCGGATGCAGGTGCGCCGCCAGGGGTTCGAGATGCTGCGGGAAGAAGCCCCATCCCCGTTCGACATCACCCACAACCTGACCCTGGTCGCGAAAACGCGGATCGTCCGCACCCTCAGCGCCGGCTTCACTCTGAGATACGCTACCGGCCGGCCGGTCACCCCGGTGGTCGGCGCCGTTCCCGTGGAAGGCAGAGGCTACTACCTGCCGGTGGAAGGCCCGGTCGGCTCGGAACGGCTGCCCTCCTTTCAGAAGGTGGACGGGCAGCTGAGCTACCTACGGTTCTTCGGCTCCGGGCACCGGGCGGTCTTCTACCTCGCCGTCAACAACCTCCTCGACCGCGCCAACGTGCTCGACTACGACTACAGCATCGACTACACCAGGCGGCAGCCGCGCACCTCCCTTTTCCGCCGCTCCGTCTACTTCGGCGCCACCGTCTCCCTGACAGCCCGTTGAACGGGCTGTCAACTACTGACCATGACAAAGGAGCCACTCATGCCGCGCTTTCCGCTCGCCCTCGTTTTCATGCTTTCGATCGCCTGCCCCGCCTTCCCGCAATCGGCCGACTCCCTTCTCGCAAGTGGAAGGCAGCTGCTGGACTCAGGGGAAAAACAGGGGTCCATCGAGGCCATGTACGAGGCCCGGGCAATGTTCGAGCGCGCCCTGGCCGACAGCAGCCTGGCGGCGTGGCCCCACTACTACGTCGCCCTGGCCGATTTCCGCATCGTCAACCTGCTGCTGGCCGCCGGCGACAGGAACAAGGAGGCCGCTTCCGGACACCTGAAGACCGCGG
>JAPOZF010000434.1 GCA_026706165.1 Gemmatimonadota bacterium | reverse complement strand
TGGATATGAACAGCGCGTAATTTTAAGGTAACCAGGGGAATCGAGCGGTGCCAACCAATTCGGGCTACTCCTCCAGCGATCGATGATTCGCATACGGGACCTGTGCTTTTCCTTTCCCGGGGCCAGCGCCAGGGCCCTGGACAGGGTGAGCATCGACATAGGACGGGGAGAACGCGTCGCCGTCATTGGGCCGAACGCATCCGGGAAGACTACGCTGGCGCGCTGCCTGAACGGACTCCTGGTGCCGGACTCCGGTTCGGTATCGGTAGATGATTTCAACACCCGGGACCGGGATTCGCTTCCGTCGTTGCGCCGCCTGGTGGCGATGGTGTTTCAGAACCCGGACGATCAGCTGGTCGCCACAACGGTGGAAGCCGAGATCGCCTTCGGGCTGGAAAACCTCGGCGTCCCCCTTCCGCGGATGCGGCAGCGGGTTGCCGAGGTGCTGGATCGTTTCGCACTGAAGCGCTACTCCGGCCACCCGCCCCATCTGCTGTCCGGGGGTGAGAAGCAGCGACTGGCCATCGCCGCCGGTTTCGCCCTGCGGCCTCGCTATTTCGTCCTGGATGAGCCGACCTCGATGCTGGATTCGGACGGGAGGGCTCAGCTCCTCGACGTAATCGATGAACTGAGCTCGATACAGGAGATCACGACGATTGAAATAACCCAGGACCTGGAAGAAGCCTGCCGGGCCGATCGCGTGATCGTGCTGGAACGGGGCCGCATCCTGATGGACGCAACTCCCGGTGCCGTGTTTGCCGAGGAGGATTCCTTGAGGGC
This sequence comes from Gemmatimonadota bacterium, assembly GCA_026706165.1. The sequence continues at coordinate 1,497 of JAPOZF010000434.1, read as the reverse complement.
GGTCGGCCTGGAGGTACCCTTTCTTTTCACGCTCGCCCGGAAAATTCCCGCCGTTGGGACGGTTCCCGTGCGTCCGTCGCTTTCCGACCTCGCCGAACGCGTGGTCGACCTCTGCGGGGTGCGGCGCCGGGGCTGTTTCGGAAGCCCCCCGAGCGGCCGCATCGACAACGGCGGCACCCGCCCCTGCCTGCAGGTCGAAGAAATCCACTTCTCCTACGAGGCAGGGCCCGGGCGCGAGACACGGGCGCTGGAAGGCGTGACCGCGAGCCTGTCCACCGGAGGGTCGGTCGGAATCATTGGCAGAAGCGGTTCGGGAAAGAGCACCCTGGCGCAGCACCTCAACGGGCTGCTCGTCCCGGATCGCGGGCGCGTGCTGCTCGACCACGAGGATTTGTCCGACCCGGCAGTCGCCGCCGGCATTCGCAGGCGTATCGGCCTGGTGTTCCAATACCCGGAGGTTCAGCTTTTCGAAGAGACCGTCGCCGCCGATGTCGCCTTCGGTCCGGTCAGCGCGGGCTGCGACGAGGGGGAAACGCAGAGGCGGGTGCGCGCGGCCCTGAAAGCCGTGGCGTTGTCCCCCGAGCAGTACGGTTCGCGCCCCCCGACCGCCCTCAGCGGAGGCGAACGGCGGCGGGCGGCCATCGCCGGAGTGCTGGCCATGGAGACCGACGTGCTGGTCATGGATGAACCCACCGCCGGGCTCGATCCGGCGGGCTTCGCCGGACTCCTCGATCTCCTCGCCAGGCTGCGAAAACAAGGAGTCGTCCTGGTGCTGGTAACCCACGACGTCAGACTCGTCGCCGCGGCCACCGCCTGGGTCGTCGCCCTCGACCGGGGACGGGTCGTGCTCGAAGGAAAAACCGAGGAGGTGCTGACCCATCCGGAGTTCAGCCGTCTCACCGGGCTGGAGCCACCCCCGGCGGTGCGCTTCGCCCAAAAGCTCTCGGGGGCCGGACTTCCGGTTGCGCCGGGGATCACGCGCCAGCAGCAGGTTCTCGATTTCGTAGATGTCCTGACCGGAGAAACCGATGAGTGATTCTGTCGTCATTCGCAACGGCCGGGTTATCGACCCCGGGAACAGTTGCGAAGCCGTTGGCGATGTCTGGATCGAAAACGGCCTGGTGCGCGCCGTTGCCGCCGGACTTCAGATCCCGGAGGGAACTCCCTGGCTCGATGCGAGCGGCATGCTCGTCACCCCGGGCTGGATCGACTCGCACGTCCATTTCCGGGAGCCTGGCTTCGAGGCCAAGGAGACGATCGCCAGCGGCAGCGCCGCCGCGGCCGCAGGGGGATTCACCACGGTCGCCACCATGCCCAACACCGAGCCGCCTCCCGATTCCCGGGCAACTCTCGCCGACCTGCGGGCCCGGGGCGCCGGCGCCTGCGTGCGCATCTACCCGATCGCCTGCATCACCGCGGGCCGTGCGGGGAAGCGCCTCGCTCCGCTGGAGGATCTCGCCGCCGCGGGAGCCGTGGCTTTTTCCGACGACGGCGACC
>JAPOZF010000355.1 GCA_026706165.1 Gemmatimonadota bacterium | reverse complement strand
TGCTCCTGCCGATGACGTGATCGTTGGTCAGGACGTAACCGTTTTCAGTGACGATAAGGCCGGAACCTCCGGATACGCGGTCCCGAAATCCGCGATACAGTCGCCAGGGGGAGAACGGGCGGAAGAAATCGCGAAACGGATCCCGGTAGCGGTAGAGCACGGGTTCCGTATGGATCACGCGGATGCTGGCGACGGCCGGCTTGACCCGCTCCACCGCCCTGACAATGGCGGTACGGCGCGATTCCGCCAGATCCTCCGCAGCCGCGAAGTTGAGCCAGAAGAAGGGCAGGAGGAGAAGGGTGGAAAACCGGGATTGAAGGGGCGGGTCAGAAGTGTTCATGTCACCGTAAGTCACGTAATAACAGAATATTACGATGAAATATCAAACCGGAGGGATCTCTTCCGGGTAGTTCACGGCCATCAGGCACAGTCCCATGGCCGGCGCCGTGGGGCCGGCCAGCGCGCGCACCTCCCGGGGTCCGGCGTTTCCTTCGCTCTGGCCCTGCAGGGAGGCGGCCAGATCGGGGGGCCGCTTTGCGAGGCCGATTTCCACCAGGGTGCCCACGATGATGCGGACCATGTGGCGGAGAAACCGGTTCGCCTCGATTTCAAAACGCATCTCCTGCCCCCGGCGTTCCCACCCGCAATCGAGCACCGTGCAGGAGAAGTTGTCGGGAACAGGGTGCTGATTGCAGAAGGCGCGGAAATCGTGGGTCCCGGCAATGCCGGCGGCCGCGGTGGTCATGAGGTCGAAATCGAGGCTGCGCTGAAAAGTCCACACCCAGCGGCGCTCGACCGCGGTCTTGCGGGTGGCGATGCGGTACCGGTAGCGCTTGCTGACGGCGCTGTAGCGGGCGTGGAAATCGTCGGCTGCTTCCGCGGCGGACGTTATCGAGATGTCCGCGGGCAGGAGGCTGTTGAGGGCGCGGCGGATGCGCTCGGGAGGGAGGTCGGCCCCGGTTCGGAAATGGGCGACCTGGCCCAGGGCATGGGTGCCGGCATCGGTGCGCCCCGACCCCACCGGGGTCACCGGTTCCCGCAGCAGCCCGCGCAGGGCCCGGGCGAGCTCTCCCTGAACGGTGCGGCCGCGGGCCTGGATCTGCCAGCCGGCGAAATCGGTGCCGTCGTACTCGAGGTCGAGGCGGATGGTGCGGGGGCTCACGGAGCCGGGAACGGGGCCAGGGAGTGAGCTGCCATCAGGGCCGCGGCTGAAACGACGATTGCCGCCGCGGCGAGGTCGGCCCGGGAAAAGGAGAGCTCGCGAAAGCTGGTGCGCCCTTCCCCTCCCTGGTAACAGCGGCTCTCCATGGCTACCGCCAGGCGGTCGGCCCGGTCGAACGCCGACAGGAACAGCGGCACCAGGAGGGGCATCATCTGCCTTGCCCGTCGCAACAGGCCGCCGCTGAAATCCGCCCCGCGCGCCAGCTGCGCCTTCCTGATGCGCTCCGCCTCCTCGGCCAGCACCGGGATGAAACGCAGGGCGATGGCGATCATCATGGCGAACTCGTGGGCGGGGAAGCCGAGGCGCCGCAGCGGGCGGAGCATGCGTCCAAGGCCGTCGGTCAAAGCCAGGGGCGGGGTCGTCAGGGTCATCAGGGCGGCGACGGTGACAATCGTCGCGAGGCGCCAGCAGAACAGCAGCCCGAAGCGCAGTCCCTCCTGCGACACCGACCACTGCAGTCCGGGGAATTGAACCAGCACCCGTCCCGGGGTCATCAGCGCGTGCAGAACGACGGTGAAGGCGAACAGCCAGAGGAACGGTTTCAGGTTCGTCAGCAGGGTTGTCGCCGGTAATTTCGCCAGCCGTACCGCGAGGCCCAGGAAGACGGTGAACAGGATCAGGGGCGGGGCGGCGTCGAGGGTCAGGGCGGAGGTCATGAGCAGGAGGGCGGACAGGAGCTTGGTGCGCGGGTCGAGGCGATGAACCACCGAGCCGGTGTCGACGAATTTGCCGAGGGCGATGTCGTTCAGGATTCTCAAGGCCTGGCCGGCGGACTCATTACCCGCTTGCGTCAAGGACGTGGATGATAGCTGCGGTGGACCTCGAGAAGGCGGTGGTCGGAGCGCCGCGCGTAGACCTGGGTCGTGGTGATCCTCGCGTGGCCGAGAAGCAGCTGGACGTCCTGCAACGGGGCCCCTCCTTCGAGGAGATGGCTGGCGAAGCTGTGGCGCAGAACCGCCGGGCTGACGCGGCGGGTTATTCCGGCAGCATCGGCGGCGGCGCGGAGGATCTTCCACACTCCCATGCGCGACAGCGGCCTCCCCGCCGAGTTGACG
>JAPOZF010000758.1 GCA_026706165.1 Gemmatimonadota bacterium | reverse complement strand
CCCGCGACCGTTCCTAGCCAGGCTCGGTCGAGCCCGCCCCATGAAACCGCAGCCGCGCTCACCCTTCTCGGTGAACTGGCTGGTCCACAGCATCCACCGGCGCTGCGTCGAGGACGCCGTCGGCCAGTGCGCCCGCGGCCGCATCCTCGATGTCGGCTGCGGCGAGCAGCCGTTCGCCCCCCTGCTGGCCGCCGCGGGGGACGCCCTGACCCACCTCGAGTTCGACCGCGGCCGCTTCGCCGCCAACCCTCCGGACGTTTGGGGGGACGGCCTCGCCCTGCCGTTCCGCGGGGGAAGCTTCCAGACCGTCGTCTCCTTCCAGGTCCTCGAGCACGTGCCGCGTCCGGCGCTGATGGTCGAGGAGATGGCGCGGGTGCTGGCACCGGGAGGCCGCCTGATCGTCACGGCCCCCCACATGTGGGGAGTCCACGAGGAGCCCCGGGACTACTTCCGCTTCACCGGCTTCGGCCTGCGCCAGCTCGCCGGGGACGCCGGCCTCGAGGTGGCTGACGTGCAGGCCCTGGCGGGCTACTGGGTCACCGCGGCGGCGCGCGCCTGCCAGTACCTGCAGCGGTTCGAGAAGATCGGCCTGTTCTGGGTGACGCGGCCCCTCTACGCGCTGATCCAGCTCGCCGGCCTCCTCCTCGACAGGCTCCACCGCGTCGAGGGGGACGCGTGGAACTTCCTGCTGATCGCGGAGCGTCCGGCACGGGGAGGGGCGGCGTGACAGCTGTCCGGGGGCGGCCTCTGTTCGACACCCGCGACAGCCGCCTGACCGCGGCGGCGCGCTCCGAGGCGGACCCCGCCCCGGCACCCGGATCGGCGCATGCAGCTTCTTGAGGAGATCGCGGCGAAGCCAAGCCGCCTTGTCGTCGGGCTGATGACGGGGACCTCGGCCGACGGCGTCGACGCCGTGCTGGCGAGGATCTCCGGGTCCGGGACCGCTACCCGGTTCGAACTGCTCGCCCACGCCACCAGAGACATTCCGCCCGCCCTGCGCGTGGGGCTGTTCGACCTCTTCAAGCCGGACGCCGCCGTCGACGACCTGACCGGACTGAACTTCGAGCTCGGCGAGACGCTCGCCGCCGCCGCTCTCGGGGTGATCGGCAAGGGGGGCGCCGACCCCGGGGAGGTCGACCTGATCGGCTCCCACGGGCAGACGGTGCGCCATTTTCCCCGGGACGGCACCCCCTCGACCCTGCAGATCGGGGAGCCCGCGGTGATCGCCCAGCGCACCGGCATCACCACGGTGGCGGACTTCAGGCCCGCCGACGTCGCCCTCGGCGGCCAGGGGGCGCCGCTGGTGCCGCTGGTCGACCTGCTGCTGTTCGGCCATCCCCGGCGGGGGCGCCTGATGCTGAACATCGGCGGCATCGCCAACGTCACCGTGCTGCCCCCCGGGGCCGGACCGGACGACGTCGCCGCCTTCGATCTGGGTCCCGGCAACATGCTCGTCGACGGCGCCGTCTCGTTCCTTACCGGAGGCAGCGAGCGCTTCGACCGCGACGGTCGCCGCGCCGCCTCGGGAACTGTCGACGAGGATTGGCTGGGGCGCCTGCTCGGGCACGAGTTCCTGCACCGGCCGCCGCCCAAATCGACCGGCAGGGAGGAGTTCGGCGCCGAGTACCTGTTCGAGGTGATGGCCTCCAGCGGGCTCGCCGGGGACGCCCTGATCGCCACCCTGACGGCGTTCACCGCAGGGGCCGTCGTTCAGGGCATCGGCCGCTTCGCCCTTGCCGGCGGCGGGATGGAGGAGCTCTGGGTCAGCGGCGGCGGCGTGCACAACCGGTGCCTGATGGAGCAGATCGCCCGCGGCCTGCCCGAGCTGCGCGTCGCGCCCACCGACGAACTCGGGGTGCCTGCCGACGCCAAGGAGGCCCTGGCCTTTGCCGTGCTCGCCAACGAGACGCTGGCCGGCAACAGCGGCAACCTGCCGGCGGCGACCGGGGCGGAGCGGGCCGCGGTGCTTGGCAAGATCTGCCCCGGCCGAAAGGGATGAAGGGCTCCCTGCAGCAAGCCGCCGTCCGGGCGGCGGCAACGAGCGCGCAGGATTCGATAATCTTCAATTCACGCAGGACAAACGGACCACGGAACCATGAGCCATGACTTCGAGCTGATCGACGAGCGCGACATTCCCGAGATCGACACCCGCGGCCGCCTCTACCGCCACCGCACCGGCGCCGAGCTGCTGTCGCTTTCCAACGAGGACGAGAACAAGGTCTTCGGCATAAGCTTCCGGACGCCGCCGGCGGATTCGACCGGGGTGGCGCACATCCTCGA
>JAPOZF010000818.1 GCA_026706165.1 Gemmatimonadota bacterium | reverse complement strand
GGAACGGCGCTGGCCGCCAGAGAGCTTCACGACCTCGCCAGGGCCCTGCGCGACCTGTACAGCCAGATCCAGGACCGGGTCGCCCAGCTCAGCACGGAGAAAACGCGGCTCGAGGCGATCCTCGACAGCGTCTCGGAAGGGATCCTGGTAACCAGCCCGGACAGTCGCGTCGTCCTCGCCAATCCGGCCCTGACGGGAATGTTCGGCCTCGACAGCTGGCGCCCGGGCATGCCGCTGGTCGAGTTGGTGCGCAACACCCGCGTCGAGGAAGCGATCGCCGAGACCTCGAGGTCGGGAAGGGGCACGGATCTCGAAGTCGAGCTCAGCGGCGAAGAGCGCCATATCGACATCAGGGTGGCGCCGGTCGTTACCGAGCGGCTCGGCCGCGGGACGGTTGCGGTGTTTTACGACATCACTCGCCAGCGCCGCCTGGAGACCATGCGCAAGGATTTCGTCGCCAACGTGTCGCACGAGTTGCGAACCCCCCTGACGGCAATCAAGGGCTGTGCCGAGACGCTCGTCGACGGGGCCATCGACGACGGCGAAGCGGCAGGGCGTTTTCTCCAGGTAATCGCCACTCATTCAGACCGCCTGACCAACCTGCTGAACGACCTTCTCGACCTCTCCCGCCTCGAGGCGGATGAACTCGAGATCGATCCGGCCCCCTGCAACCTGCGGGCCCTGGCGGAGTCCTCGGTCGAGTCGGTTGCCCAGATGGCGGCGCGCCGGAAGATCCACATCGAGGTTTCGGTGACGGCGGAGACCCGCGCCCTGTGCGACCGCAAGCTGATCGAGCAGGCCCTGGTAAACCTGATCGGGAACGCGGTGAAGTACTCGGCTGAAAACGGACGGGTCGAAGTCGGCGCCCGGGTCCTGTCCAGGGAGGATTTGAAGCCCTTCCTCGCCGGGAAGAGCTGGAGCGGCGGGGCGGTGCAGGATCCTGCCGAAGACGGCGGAAGAGGGGCCCCCACCATCGTCCTCGAGGTCGCCGATACCGGGATCGGCATCCCGTCCGAGGCGGTCACGCGGGTTTTCGAGCGCTTCTATCGCGTCGACAAGGGCCGCTCCCGGGAAATGGGGGGAACCGGCCTCGGGCTCTCCATCGTCCGCCACGTGGTCGAGGCGCACGGCGAGCGCGTCTTCGTCGACAGCGTGCTCGGCCGCGGGTCGACTTTCGGTTTCACCCTGCCGGCAGCCTGACGGGCGGGCCCTGCCCGGACGACGGCTGGCCGGACCGGAGGTCGCCGGGGGTGCCCGGCCCCGTCGCCCGGACACCGGCGTCGGTCTTCAGATCGTCGGGTTTCTTACGCCTGGGAAGATGGAGCGGCGGATCCCCGGCCCCCGGGGATCCGCCGCGCCGCAGTACGGCTGTCAGCGGGCGATGTTGAGGCTGCCGAGTCTGGCCACCCTGCCCCGGTCGGTATCGGCCACGATGGAGTAGAGGTATATCCCGGGGGGGACCATCTCCCCCGACCCGTCCCTGCCGTCCCACTCCCTCCGGTAGTTGCCGATGGCGTCGTCTCCCTCGTAAAGGCGTCTGACCACGCGGCCTGACAGATCGGTAATGTCTATGGTGACCGAGGCGAGCCCGATGATTTCCAGCAGATCGTAGGAGATGCGGACGGCGTCGTTGACCCGGTCTCCGTTGGGAGTGAAGACCGCCGGAGACACCACGGCCTGCAGCAGGGACGAGGCGTCGGCGGTAGTCGTCACCGACACCCGGTCCCCTTCTATCAGGTTGTTGGCATCCCCTTCCGCCACGCTCTGCCGAACCTCCAGGGGCCGTCCGCTGTCGAAGACCCGCAGGTCGAAGACCGATCCGGACCTCAACACGCGAGCTTCGAAGTCGATCTCGACCGGGGTGCTGCTTGCCCGCGATACCAGCTTGGTGTCGACGAGAGTCAGCTCGAAACGATGCGCGGGGAATCCCGGCAGTTCACTTCCGTCGACATCGAGAGGGGTGATCGAGAAGGGCCATTCCCGCTCACCGATCCGCACCTGGCTGACCGCGTTGACGATCGAAGTGGTCGTCATCTCGAGGCCGTCGAAACCGGAGTTGTCCCCCGAAATCGACGGTCGCAGGTAATAGGTGAACGACGTTGGCTCGGCAACCGGCGCCTGGGTCGGATACACCTCGCCGACCAGCCTGGCAGCCAGCGGCTCGGAGGCGCGGAACTCCAGGACCCTGAGCTCGCTACCCGAATCCTCCCCGGGAAGCATATCGACCTTGAACTGCAGGACCCTGAGGGGCCCGAGGCTGACAATCGGGGTTCCCGAGCTGTCCGGCA
>JAPOZF010000771.1 GCA_026706165.1 Gemmatimonadota bacterium | reverse complement strand
GCCGAACGCGCCAGCTCGTACAGCACCCGCTTGCCCGTCCACTTCCTGACGGCGTCGACGTCGTGGCTGAGGAACAGGGCCATCGGTGCCGCGGCCGGCCAGCGCGGGATGGAGAGCAGGGGAAGCCCCGCCCTGTCGCAGACGCGGCGCACGGCACTGGCGACCAGGTTGAAGTGAAAGGATGCGGCGGGGGTGCGGCAGGCTTCGGGGTGGGCGGGGTTGTGGCGGCCGTGGCCGTCGGTTCCGGTCCCCGCTTCGAAAGCGCCGCTGAGCAGCAGGTGCGATTCCGAGACCAGGTCCGCGGTGAAAATCACCGCTTCCGCCGCACCGAGCCGGCCCTCCAGGGCCAGGGTCCGCCCGTGTTCGGTCTGCGCGAAAGGCCGGAAACCCGGGATGTCCGGCGTTTCCACAGGTGTGAACAGGGGAACGGTGGCCCCGTCGAGCCGGTAGGCGTCCGCAGCGCCGCAGGAGGAGGGACCGGCCGGCGGCAGGGCGGGGATGGCGACCAGGCCGCGGCAGGTCTCGGCTTGGGAGCGCAGGGAGTCGGAAGAGCAGTCGCCGTACACCAGCGCAGCGGGGGCCTGGCCCGGGGCCGTGGCAACCGCAATGCCGGAATGAACGGGAAAGTTGCGGCGGAAAAGGGATACCGCCTCCTCGAAACTGCGGTTGCCGACTGCGGGAGAGGCTGCGATCAGGTCGAGCATCTACTGTCAGGTCCAGTCAATATCCGCCATTCTGCGGCCGATTCCTGCGGATCGCCGGGCGGCCTTCGCTCGCCGTACACCCCGGTGCCCCCGCCCAGTTCCACGCCGACCGGAGGCCTCGCGGGCCGGGCCTCGGCAATCCGTTTGCGGACAGACACAGGGCCTCAGGATGTCAGAATGTCGACGATTTTCCGCGCCGAGGTGCCGTCGCCGTAGGCGTCGATGGTCCCGGCCGGGGCCTGGCGCTCGAAGCTTTCGACCGCCGCGAGAATCGCCTCCCTGTCGGCGCCGGCCAGGCGGTTCCACCCGGCCTCGACCGTCTCCGTCCACTCGGTTTCGTCGCGCAGGGTGATGCAGGGGGTGCGGCAGAACCAGGCCTCCTTCTGCATGCCCCCGGAGTCGGTGAGAACCGCCCTGGCGTTCTTCTGCAGCAGCACCATGTCGAAGTAGGAGACCGGGTCGGCGAGGCGGACCGAGGGAGCCATTCCCAGTCCCAGTACCTCGACTGCCTTGCGGGTGCGCGGGTGCAGAGGCAGAAACACGGGACTGCCGAGATCCCCCAGGGCGGCGAAGATCTCCCGCAGGCGTTCGGGGGAGTTGGTGTTTTCCGCCCGGTGAAGGGTCGCCAGGAAATACTCCCCCCGGCGCAGGCCCTGATCGGCGAGCACGGTGGAGCGTTTTTCCGCCAGGTCCGCGAACAGAAGGTGGACGTCGAGCATCACGTCCCCGGAGTGGAAGACACCCCGGCGGATTCCCTCGTCGGCGAGATTCCGCACCGCGGCGGGAGTCGGGCAGAAAAGCCAGCGCGAAAGCCGGTCGGTCAGCTCCCGGTTGACCTCCTCCGGCATGCGCCGGTTGAAGCTTCTCAGCCCCGCCTCAACGTGGGCAACGGGGATGTGCAGCTTGGCCGCGGTCAGGGCGCCGGCCAGGGTCGAGTTCGTGTCGCCGTATACCAGCAGCAGGTCGGGCCGTTCCCCGAGCAGCACCGGCTCGAGGGCGATCATCATGCGGCCGGTCTGCTCTCCGTGGGAACCGGAGCCGATGCCGAGGTTGCAGGCCGGCTCGGGTATGCCGAGGTCGGAGAAGAAGATCGCCGACATCCCCCGGTCGTAATGCTGTCCGGTATGGATGAGCAGCTCGCGGTCGCCGGGTCGGGCGGCGAGAAGGCGGGAAACCGCGGCGGCTTTCACGAACTGGGGGCGGGCGCCGATGACGGTGGCGATTTTCATCTGAAAGAGTGCGGGTTCATACAGCTGCGAAACTCCGGGGGTTTTGAAGCGCCGGCTGCCGGTTTCCCGTGGAATGGCAGGGGGGTCTGTCCCCGGGGGGCTGAATGGCGAAACCCGTCAAGGGGAGGCATGGAGTCAGGGGGCCCGCAAATTACGCCACGGGGTGACCGTCGGGACCCGCTTGGACCCGGGAAGGACCGCGATGCCGAGCACCGCCGCCGGTCCACCCACAAAGGCGCCGTCCAGACCGGAAAATCTGTCTCAAGTATATGGAAAAAGAGGGAGTTACGCTAAGCTGCCCAGGGGGGGCGGAGAAGTGGCCGCCAAGGCCCGCCAGGCCGCAGGCGCAATGGATG
>JAPOZF010000110.1 GCA_026706165.1 Gemmatimonadota bacterium | reverse complement strand
ACATCGTTCCAGCCGGTGGTGACGCCGGCGGCATTGACGAGGACGTCGAGACAGCCGTGCTCCTCTGCGACGAAGCGGCACAGGCGGTCGATCTCGGGGGCCGACTGCAGGTCGCAGCGGCAGGAGGAGGCTTTCAGCCCTTCGGCGCGAAGCTCGGCGGTTGCCGCCTGCAACCGGTCCCGGTCGGCGCTCACCAGGATGACCTCGGCGCCGGCTCCCAGCAGGGCTTCCGCCATGCCCCTGCCCAGGCCCCGGCTGCCGCCGGTTACGACCGCCAGCTTCCCCTTCAGGGAGAACAGCTGCTCGAGGTAGCTCATCGTCCGATTGCTGGTCCGGGTGACCGGGGCGACTACTTTATGCGCTCCCGCGGGGAATGTCCAGTTGCCGCGGGCGGTTCAACTGTTTCGGAGGATGGGGCGTTGGAAACACATCGGCTGATCGTAACCGAACCCGGAAGCATCGAGCTGCAGGCGACGACGCTCGACGAGGCGCTGGCACCGCACGAGGCCCTGGTGCGCACCGAGTACTCCATCGTCAGCGCAGGGACCGAGGGGGCCCTGTTCACCGGCCTGGTGAAGGAGATGCCGTTCGGCGATTCCGGCAGGTACCCGCGCCCCACGGGGTACGGCAATCTCGGCGAGGTGATCGCCGTCGGTTCCGGGGACCTGATGTGCCGTCCCGGCGACCGCGTGCTGAGCTTTTCCAACCACGCCAGCGTCGTCAAGGCGGACGCAGGCCGCTTCGCTCTTCCGGTCCCCGGCGACGCTCCGGGGGAGCAGATGGTTTTCTCGCGCATGGCCGGGGTCAGCATCGCCGCCCTGCGCTCGTCGTCGGTGCAGCCGGGCGACACGGTGCTGGTCATGGGGATGGGGCTGGTCGGCAACTTCGCGGCCCAGCTCTTCCGGATGGCCGGGGCCGACGTCATGGCCGCCGACCTGTCGGACTACCGGCTGCGGCGGGCGCGGGAGTGCGGCATCGAGCGGACCGTCAATCCGGCGGCCGACGATCTCGGGGAAGCGGTCGACGAGTGGACGGAGGGACGCAAGGCCCGCATCGCCGTCGAGGCGATCGGCGTCAGCGAAGTCGTCGGCCAGGCGGTCGCCCAGACCGCCCGCCACGGGGAGGTGATCCTGCTCGGGAGCCCGAGGGCGCCGGCGACCTTCGACGTCACCCCCATGCTGCTGCGGATTCACCTCGAGGCGATCCGCATGATCGGCTCCCTGGAGTGGCGCTGGCCCATGCACGAGAGCGAGCGGACCCGGGACTTGGCGGCCAACTACCGGCAGATCGCCGGCTGGATCGCATCGGGGAAGCTGCGGGTGGCGCCGCTGCTCGACCAGCTCGCCCCGCCGGCGGACTGCCAGCGCATCTACGATGGGCTGACCTCCAAGCGGGAGGAGTACCTCGGAGCGGTCTTCGACTGGAGCCGGCTGTGACAGCCCGTTGACAAGCGCTGTTCCGCCCGGGGGCGGCGCCGGGCAGGCACCCGGGGCGCCGGCTTGCCCCAGGTGGCCGCCGCTCCGAGCAGGACGCGTACGTTTCGGGCCCCGCCCCGACACCTGCGGTTCTCCGCCGGATATCCGGTCGGCAACTTTCAGCTGTTCGGCCGGTACTCCCCGCGGGCATTCCAGCCCGGGTACTGCTCCTCCAGCGAGGCGAGGGTCTGGCCGGTGTAGTAGGAATGGTCCGGCGGCGGAAACCAGAAGACCTCCCGCTCTTTCGCCGTCAGGGACCCGATGAAGGCTTGAAAATCCGGGTTGGATCCCTGGTCGGTGTAGTGCTTGACGCCTTCCCAGTAATGGTCCGCCCGCCCGAACCCGAAGCTCCAGGAATAGCGCTGGCCGTCCGGCCTCAGGTAATTTCCGGCCGAATGCCAGGTATAAGTGTGGAAGATGGCTGCTGATCCGCCGGGCACGGCCGCCACTTCGGACTTGCCGAGGTCGCGGCCGTCCGCGGTTGCGATGATGCGGAGCGGAGCCTGGTCCTCGTCCACGTCCTCGGGGAAGACCCAGAAGACGATCTGCGCGTGGCGCCGGTCGGACTCGGTGGCGGGCAACAGGGAGTTGTTGCCGTTGTCGATGTGGGGTTTGCCGGAATCGCCGGCAAAACCGGGGTAGCGGACCATGGCCACACCCTGGCGGTAGTGGATGTGGTCGGTCTGGTGCCAGCGTCTGGCGAATGCGAGGGCTTCGGGATGGAGGATGGCCCGATTCAGACAGGGTTCGGGATAGGGAAAGATGCGATGGTCGCTGCGGTCTTCCGGTGCATCTTCCTTTATTTCCGCCCAGGG
>JAPOZF010000364.1 GCA_026706165.1 Gemmatimonadota bacterium | reverse complement strand
GCCTGAATCATCGTCGAGGTTGACCGGGGCGCAACCGCTGTGAACAGGCCGCCTTGCCGGCCTGCGGCGCCGTTCCGCGAACCATCGCCGCGGCCGCGATTCCCATATGGTATAAACTCCTGAAGGGCACAGAATTTACGCGAATTCGGGATATCAACCAGTTGCGATTGCCCCGCTTCCCTCGGAAAGCGACCTTCAACAGGATTGCCCAACTGATTGCCTGCCACTGCAATGCGACGACGACGCGATCCGATAATCTGGCCGTGCCTGATCATCTCCTTTCTGCTGCACCTGGTCGCTGTCAACTACATCGCCCTGTCCTGGCGCGAGGCGGAAGAGGCCAGGGCCTTCCGGGCGAGGATCGCCAACATCCCCGCGAGGCGGTTCGAGCCCCAGCGTATGCGCGTCCCGGAACCGAAACGGCTCCCCGAGTCGAGGATGGAATACCTGCGGCGGGAAGCGGAGCCGGAAACCATGGCGGAAGAGGTCACCCGCACCGAGTTCGTTCCCCGCCCCCCGGAGGCGCCCGAGGTCGACATCGCCCTCCGGGAAATCGGCAGCGGGGCGCCCCCCGAAACCCTGGCGTTCGTCGAGGAGCGCAAGCTGTCGCCGCACGAGTACGGCTGGGCGGACACCGCGGGGCGCAGGGAAGCTCTCGACCTGCTGCGCATCGAGGACCTCGCCCGGGCCGGCCGGGAGCCGGCGGCGATCATTCCCGACCTCCACAGCCGCAGGGATGCCAGGGGGTACCTCATCATCGCGCGGCTCCAGCTGCGCGGGGCCGGGTCCAGGGGCTTCCCTCTCGACGCTCTGGCCCGCTACACCAGCGACCGCACGAACATCCTCGTCAAGGTCGATCAGCACTGGCAGGGTTATTTCGACCAGGAATACCTCCTCGACTACCCGATTCACTTCCTGTTCGAGGGGGAAGGCAAGCCGGTCACGACCTCGGAATACCGGGTCCGCTTCCACGACAAGGAGAAAGAGCTGCTCGCAGAATACATGCGTGGAGGAGGGCTGCTCTATATCGAGGGCGGCTATCGCTTTCTTACCGAAATGGCCGACTCTCTGAAGTCGGTCCTGAAAAACGACGGCGGTATCGGCTCGATCGGGGTCGATCACGACCTGTACCATTCCTTCTTCGACTTCCATACCGGTTTTCCGGGAGAGGAGGGCAAGGACAACCTTCTCGAGGTATCGGAGGGATCGTGGTACTACCCCGGCTCGGGGCGCGGCGATGAGCTGCCGCCGCCGGAAGACTCGTCCCCGGAAATCGCGGAGGAAGCCGTTCCCGGGCTGCCCAGACTGGGGCTCTGGGGCGTTGAGCTGGACGGCCGTCTCGTGGCCATCCTCAGCGACATAGGCCTGGGGGAAAGGTGGGCGGGGATGTACGAAATCGAGGAGGAGGAGGAGCCGGTCGACAGCGGGCCTTTCCTTCAGGCTGGCATGAACCTCCTGATGTACGTCCTCAGCCGCGAGGACGGGATCACGCCGGTGCGGGCGCGCCCGGCCTGGGAGATCACGCGCCCGCGGGTCGGCCCGCAGGAGGAGGCCCCGATCGAGGTCGTCAGCCGCCTTGCCGCCGAGGAGACCGCCAGTCTCGACCGGATGGCCGACCTCGACGGCTCCCTCGCCCTTCTGCAGTCACCGCTGGGAGCGGCGGTAGCGGACGCGGGCCTGGCGATACGGCTCGGGGGGCGCTACAACATCTCCCTGCTGCGCGGGGGGATCAACGGGATCCTGTTGCACAACATCCCGGCGGGCAGCCACTGGGTCGAGATCGAGTACGGCGGGCGGAAACGGGAAATCGATGTGGCCGTCGAGGGGGGGCGGGTGACGACGGTGACCTTCGGCATCAGCCGGCTCGCTTTCATCAGGCGCCTGCGGCTTAAGGAGCATTCCGAGCGCGTCTCCCCGATGGACTGGATGCTCGGTTTTTCGGACCTGGAAGTCGAGGAGATGTTTCTCGCCGAGGACCGGGACAGTCTGCGCGACTGAACTGGCGCGTTCTCCTGGGGCAGGGAATTACCTGTAGCGGGTCATCCGGCCCTCCTGCAGACGTTGCCAGTAATCCTGGAGACAGGCCTTGATCTGCGGGCTCAGCAGCACTCCGCCGAGGATGTTGGGGAAGGCCATGCCGAGTATCATCATGTCCGAGAAGTCGATGACGTTGCTCAGGGCGGTCACCGATCCGAGGAAGACGAAGCAGACGAAGATCACCCGGTAGATGAGGACGGACGCTTCGCCGAAGAGGTACTCCCAGGCGCGCTCGCCGTAGTAGGACCAGGAGATCATGGTC
>JAPOZF010000069.1 GCA_026706165.1 Gemmatimonadota bacterium | reverse complement strand
TCTACAAGTTCGCCGACGACGCCGGCAAGAAGGGGGGCGAGTTCTACACGCCGCGGATGGTCGTCCGGCTCATCGTCGAGCTGCTGGCGCCGACCGAGCGGATGCGCATCTGCGACCCGACCGCCGGCTCCGGCGGCATGCTGATCGAGTGCGCCCACTTCATCGAGCGGCGCGGGGGCAACCCGCGCAACCTGACCCTCCACGGCCAGGAGAAGAACCTCGGCACCTGGGCAATCTGCAAGATGAACATGCTGCTCCACGGCCTGCCCGACGCCCGGATCGAGAAGGGGGACACCATCCGCGACCCGAGGCTGGCGGAGGCGGCGGAGCTGCTGCTCGACGACCGGGGGATCGCCAATCCGCCGTTCAGCCTCGACGAGTGGGGCCGCGACGTGGCCGAGAGCGACGGGTACGGGCGCTTCCGGTTCGGCGTGCCGCCCAAAACCAAGGGGGACCTCGCCTTCGTCCAGCACATGGTGGCGGTACTGAACGCCGAGGGCCGGCTCGGCGTGGTGATGCCGCACGGCGTGCTGTTCCGCGGCAGCGCCGAGGGGAAGATCCGCCAGGGCCTGCTGCAGGAGGACCTCTTCGAGGCGGTCATCGGCCTCGCGCCGAACCTCTTCTACGGCACCGGCATCCCGGCCTCGATCCTGGTGCTGAACCGAAACAAGCCGGCGGAGCGGAAGGGCAAGGTGCTGTTCATCGACGCGTCAGCCGAGTTCGAGGAGGGGACCAACCAGAACCGGCTGCGGGACCAGGACATCGAGCATATCTCCAAGGCGTTCCATGCATACGCCGACGTGGAGAAGTACGCGCGGGTGGTACCGCTCGCCGAGATCGAACAGAACGACTGGAACCTCAACATCAGCCGCTACGTGGATACCTCCGACGAGGAGGAGCGGATCGATGTCGGCGAGGCGGTGCGGAAGCTGAGGGAGCTGGAGAAGGAGCGGGAGGCGGCCGAGGCGACGATGAACCGGTATCTGGCGGAGTTGGGGTATGACCATTAAGGCGTGCTGTCCGGAAGTCCGGCCGGGGGCGGGGCACCCATCGCGTCTACGGGATGTCCAATGTTGATCTTCGAATTAGAATACATACTGTTTCAGTACGTATTGAAAGGAGGGTGACATGGAGGCTACACTCTCTCAGAGAGGGCAGGTGACCATTCCGAAGCCCTGCCGCGACAAGCTCGGGCTCAAGAAGGGAACGGTCCTGAATTTCGAGGCCAGGGACGGGATCCTCGTGGTGCGCAAGGTTCAACCTGAGAACGTGTTCCGCAAGTGGAGGGGGCGCGGCCGGCTTCCGACCGGGCTTGGAGTCGACGAATACCTCGACGAAGTACGGGGATGATCCCGGCCGTCGACTCATCCGTCATTCTGGGCATCGTAACTGCCGACCCCCGTCACGCCGATGAGTCCGAAGGATCCTGCTCCGCCCGTCACGGGAAGGGCAGGTCATCCCCTGTGAATGCGTCCTCGCCGAGATCCATCCGGCATTCGACGGTCCGCTGAAAAGAGGAATGGGAGGCGGCCGGGGCGACGATGAACCGGTATCTGGCGGAGTTGGGGTATGACGCCTGACGGTTGGCGGGTTTCCACGATCGGAAAGCTATGTGCCGTGATGACGGGAGGAACTCCCAGTCGGCGACGTAGCGACTTCTGGGGTGGGAACATCCCGTGGATGTCGTCGGGCGAGATCCATCAGCGACGTGTAACGGACACTAGAGAAACCATAACCGACGCCGGATTTGCCGCTTCCAATGCTCGCTGGATACCGGCTGGGGCGGTAATGGTTGCGCTCAATGGGCAAGGAAAAACAAGGGGTATGGCAGCAATTCTGGAGCGCAGAATGACCTGCAATCAATCCCTAGCTGCTATCCTGTCCCCGCAGAGTGCTTTGGTTGCCGACTATCTATTTCACTACCTGTCGGCCAAGTACGCATCAATCCGCCGACTAACTGGTGACGGCGGACGTAACGGCCTAAATCTGAGGCATATTCGCTCGATAGGAATTGCATACCCGCCCCTCCCTGAGCAGCGAAAGATTGCCGCCGTCCTCTCCTCGGTGGACGACGCCATCGAAAAGACCCAGGCGGTCATCGACCAGGTGCAGGTCGTCAAGCGCGGCCTGATGCAGGAGCTGCTCACTCGGGGCCTGCCGGGCCGGCACACGCGGTTCAAGCAGACGAAGATTGGGACGATCCCCGAGGATTGGGAATTCCTCCAGCTCGCCGATTTGGCCGAGCCCGAAAACGGAATTCAAACAGGCCCCTTTGGCAGCCAGTTGCACGCCTCGGAGTATGTTG
>JAPOZF010000479.1 GCA_026706165.1 Gemmatimonadota bacterium | reverse complement strand
TCCAGCTGCCGCTGCCGAGAGCGGAGCCCATGTCGATCAGGTAGTGGCGGACGTAGCGGCGGCCCTCCTCTCCGGTCACGTACATGTC
Source organism: Gemmatimonadota bacterium (assembly GCA_026706165.1). Next base: position 2,218 of record JAPOZF010000479.1, on the reverse strand, counting down.
GAGGGTGTTGGCCGCCCGGCGGTCGGCATCGTTGAGCCAGGAGCCGATGACGCGCAGGCCGCGCAGCTCGCGCCGGTGCTCGTGGTCGACCCGGTCGTTTGGGTCGTCCGGGCGGCGGCCGTTGTAGTTGAAGACACCGACCGGCTTGCCGGTGAGGAACCGGCTGGCCAGGCAGCGCAGGGTGCCGTCCGGCTGCGGCGCGATGTGGTCGAGGATTTTCTTGAGATCCTTCGGGGTCATCGGCCGCTTGCCGCCGCCCCCGTCCGGGACCCTGGCCTTGGGTCCGATCTGCAGCTGTCCGGGGTCGAAGTAGACGACGGAGTTGCGCGGCACGTTGTAGCCGGCCGCGTACAGCACCTTGGTCACCACCGCCTCGGCCCCGGATCCCATTTCGTCGTTCCCCCTGGAATCGAACTTGAGCAGGAAGTACCGTTTCGATGCGTCCTTGATGGTGAAACCGGCGGTGATCCCTTCGAACTTGCCGGCGACGACCTCCCAGGGGCCGCTGTCGTCCGGTTCCGCGAAGCCGGGTCCCTCGGCCAGCTCTTCGAGGGTCATCGGTTGCAGGAAGTGCCGGTTGGTGAACCACGAGGAGTTGGGCACCTCGTCGAGGGCGTTGACGTTGTCGGCCTGGCGCGGTCCGACGACGCCGATGAGGTCTCCGATCCGGCGGGCCGTCCACCCGAGATCCAGCACCTTGCCGACCTGGTAGAAGGAGGACTTGTCGATGAAGTCCCAGATTTTGTTCTCTTCCGCCTCGGCCGGCTCCGGGATCGTCTTGTTGTCGGCGTCGAACCACTTGATCGGATCGGTGGTCAGATCCGGGCCGGCCGCGGCCGCGTTGGGCAGCAAGAGAACAAGGACGAGCAGCATGGCGCCTCCCCGGGAACCCATCAGAACTCCTTTTCAAGCGAGAAGCCGGTCAACGCCTTCTCCTCCCTGCTGCGGGCGATGCGCACCCCGAACAGGAAGGAGCGCTCGGTGCGCACGCTGATGCCGGCGCCGTAGCTGTACTCGAACCGGCCCGGTTCGATGTCGCCGTACCTGTCGAACACCTGCCCTTCCTCCAGGAAGAGGAAGGCGTTCCAGGTGTCCCAGATCGGGTAGCGGTATTCGGCGCTCAACAGCAGACTGCCGGCGCCGCGGAAGAACCCGCGGCGGTACCCGCGCAGGCGGTCGCCTCCCCCGAGGTCGGGCATGTCGGAGTAGGGGACGATGCGGCCGTCTCCGAGGGCGTGCGCCCTGTCGAGCCGGGCGCGGATTCCGAGGATGCGGTCCCTGAAGAACAGGGTGAAGAAGCGCTGAAGCTCCGCAGTGTAGCGGAAGTAGCGCGCGTCATCCGAGCCGGTTGCGTAGTCGGCCTCGACGCGGGCGAACCCGCCGTGCTCGGGGAAGGCGGTGTCGCGAAAGCTGTAGTAGCGGTCGTCGGCGAAAAGCAGCACCCGCCCCGGCAGCTGGTAGTTCAGCGGAAGGCTGATCGAGGCGGCAGGGGGCTTGAAGTCCCGGTCGTCGAAGGCGGCCATGGCGCCGACCGAGAACAGGTTGATCGCCCGGTTCAGGCCGGGAAAGCGGCCTGGGTCGAGATCGCCGGCGGCGAATTTGCGGAAGCCGTGGGACAGCCGCAGCTCGACGACCGCATCCGGTTCGTACCCTTCGGTCACCCCGTAGTTGGAGCGGCGCCCCAGGGTGAGCCTCGTATCCCGCTGCTCGTGCTCGAGCAGGGACCCCGACTTGCGCAGCTCGCCGTTTATGGTGGCGTCCCCGTTCCTCGTCTTCAGCGCTTCGAAAGAGGCGTTCCAGTACCAGGGACCGCCGCCGATCCCGGGGTCCTCGAACCCGACGAGTCCGCTGTAGTTTGAGGAGTTGGCGATGAAGCTGGTCGAGATCCCTTTGCCGCGGCCGAACAGGTCGGCGTAAAGCAATGAAACCCCGCCGGCCGTTCCAGTCTCTCCGCCCAGGGTCGCATACGGATACAGCTCCAAGACATCCTCCAAGGTGAACATCTCGATCAATCGCTGGGGAATCTCTTTCCGCTCGAGCCAGATGGTGAACTTGCCGACCGGGAAGACCAGAGCGTCCCAGACGTACTTCGGGAATGCCAGCACGTGATTGCGCCGGGTCTCGTAGACGTCGGTCGTGTCGGTTTCCGGGGCTGCCGCAGGGACGGTTTGCGCTGAAGCAACGGGCGCAGCCATTGCGGTCAACACCAGGACGAGGG
>JAPOZF010000215.1 GCA_026706165.1 Gemmatimonadota bacterium | reverse complement strand
GGGATGACCATCGCCTGCGGCGACAGCCACACCTCGACCCACGGGGCCTTCGGGTCGATCGCCTTCGGCATTGGAACCAGCCAGGTGCGCGACGTGCTGGCGAGCCAGTGCCTGGCGCTGGCGCGCCCGCGGGTGCGCCGCATCGAGATCAACGGCAGGCTCGGAGAAGGGGTGTACGCCAAGGACGCCATACTTCACGTCATCGGCGAGCTGGGAGTGAAAGGGGGGACTGGCTTCGCCTACGAGTACGGGGGCGAGGTGTTCGACGCCATGTCGATGGAAGAGCGCATGACGGTGTGCAACATGTCGATCGAGGGGGGAGCCCGCTGCGGCTACGTCAACCCGGACCGGACGACGTTCGACTATGTCAGGGGGCGGCCGTACGCGCCGCCGGAAAGCGCCTTCGACAGGGCCTCGCAATGGTGGCGTTCTCTGGCCTCCTCCCCTGGCGCCAGCTACGACGACCGCGTGGAATTCGACGGCGGAGCCATCGCCCCGACGGTGACCTGGGGAATCACCCCCGGCCAGTCGGCAGCCGTCGACGGGGACATTCCGCCGCTGGCATCCTTTCCCGAGTCGGAACGGGCGAGCGTGCGGGAAGCGCTGGACTTCATGGAGTTCGAGGAAGGGGACAGGATCGCCGGCACGGCCATTGACGTCGCCTTCATAGGTTCGTGCACCAACTCGCGAATCTCCGACCTGCGGGAGGCGGCGAAGGTCGCCAGGGGGCGCAGGGTCAGGAGCAACGTCAAGGCGCTCGTGGTGCCGGGGTCCCGCGAGGTTCGCGAGGCCGCCCAGGCAGAGGGCCTCCATGAAATATTCCGCGAAGCGGGGTTCGAGTGGCGGGAGGCGGGCTGCTCGATGTGCCTGGCCATGAACCCCGACAAGCTGCGGGGGCGTCAGATCTGCGCCTCGTCGAGCAACCGCAACTTCAAGGGCCGGCAGGGGAGCCCCACCGGTCGGACGCTGCTGATGAGCCCGGCCATGGTGGCGGCCGCCGCGATCGAAGGGGCGGTGACCGACGTGCGCCCCATGCTCGGGCAGGGAGAATGAAAATGGAGGTATCCGCTTCCAGCGTCCGCGCGGTATCGGGCAGGGCCGTGGTAGTGCGCGGCACCGATATCGATACCGACCGCATCATACCCGCCCGCTACCTGCGCACGGTGACCTTCGACAACCTCGGGGAGCACGCCTTCGAGGACGAGCGCCGCGCCGGCAGCCACCCGTTCGACGACCCCCGCTGCCAGGGTGCCGGCATCCTCGTGGTCAACAAGAACTTCGGCTGCGGCTCATCCCGGGAGCACGCCCCGCAGGCGCTGGCGCGCTGGGGCATCCGGGGGTTCGTAGGGGAATCGTTCGCCGAGATCTTCTTCGGCAACTGCGTCGCCATGGGGCTGCCCTGCATGACCGCTTCGGAAGCCGACGTCGCGCGGCTCATGCAGGCGGTGGAGGAGGATCCCTCCCTGGAGCTGAAAATCGATGTCGAGGCGCAGACCGTGGCCTTCGCCTCCGATTCCATAACGGCGACCCTCCCCGATGGACCGCGCGGGCAGCTGGTGACAGGGACGTGGGATGCCCTTGGGCAGCTGCTCGAGGCTGCCGACGAGATCGAGAGCACGGCGGGGAAGCTCCCGTACGTGGCGGGGTTCTGAGGAAGGGCCGGTATGGGATACGTGAAAATGAACGGGCGGAAGATCATCAACCCGGTCTCCCAGGTGCTGGTCATGGCCGCGGCCGCCCTGATTCTCGCTTTCGTTGCCGCGGCGATCGTCAGCGCCGTCCTGATCAATGTCGGGATCGCCCTGGCGGCGGCGCCGATCGCCGCCGCCGTGATGCTCGTGGTCGGCCCCGTGGTCGGGGGGCTGTTCTGGCTTTCGAATCGAATCCAAAAATCATCCAGATCGAAATCGAAAAAGGAGAGGTGAGATTGTACAGGATTGCCGTTCTGCCGGGTGACGGGACCGGCCCCGAGGTTGTTGCCGAGGGTCTGAAGGCCCTGGGCGCGGTGGCCGCGAAGGTCGGGTTCGCGTACGAGACAGTAGAGTTCGATTTCGGGGGCGACCGCTATCTCGCGACCGGCGAGGTGCTCCCGGATTCCGCAGTCGACGAGCTGCGGAAGTTCGACGCCATCTACCTCGGCGCCATCGGCCACCCGGATGTGAAACCGGGAATCCTCGAAAAGGGGATTCTGCTGCGGCTGCGGTTCGAGCTCGACCAGTACATCAACCTGCGTCCGGTGAAGCTCTACCCGAACGTGCCGACCCCGCTGAAGGACAAGGGGCCGGAGGACATCGACTTCGTGGTGGTGCG
>JAPOZF010000500.1 GCA_026706165.1 Gemmatimonadota bacterium | reverse complement strand
GGTAGACGTTCAGCCCACCTTCCTCTTGGCCGCCCGTAAGTCACACGAACAAACGGGTGATCTCGTCGACCTCGTAGCGGGGCAGCTGCTCCAGCCTGCCGCGGCGCCGCAACCGCAGGCCGGCGGACCGGTCGACGGCGCGGGCGACGACCTCGGCGCCGATCCCCGTCTCGGCCAGGGTGGCCAGGATTGGTTCCGCCGCCTCCTGCGGGCAGCCGATCAGCAGGGCGCCGGAGGAGATCGCCCCGAAGGGGTCGAGGCCGTACTCGGCGCACAGGCGCCGCGATTCGTCGCCGCAGCGCAGGCGGTCGCCGAATACCTCGAGGCCGACCCCGGAGGCCGCGGCGATTTCGCGCAGCCCGGTGGCGACCCCCCCTTCGGTCGGGTCGTGCATTGCGTGCACCTCTCCCGCTTCCGTAGCGACCGCGGCATCCCGCACCACGCTGATTCCGGGGTCGCGCAGGTACCCGGCGCAGCGGTCGAGGAAGGCGGCCTCGAACCCGCGTTCCTCCAGCTCCCCGCGCTTCTCCCGGGCGATGATGGCGGTGGCCTCGATCGCCATCCCCTTGGTTAGCAGCACCGCGTCTCCCGGCACCAGGCCTGAGGAGCGCACCACCTTTCCGCAGTCGACGTCCCCGAGCATCTGGCCGACGACGATGGGCCGGTCGATGCCGTGGGTGATCTCGGTGTGGCCGCCGCAGACGGCGATCCCGAGCTGCCGGGCGGCCTCGTCGATCGAGCGGAACACCGATTCGATCAGGGCTTCGGTCGCCTGCTCTTCGGGGAGGATGACGGAGGCGAGGAAGAAGCGGGGGGTCGCTCCCATGGCGGCGACGTCGTTGGCGTTGACGTGGACGGCGTACCAGCCGGCCTCGTCGGTGGCGAAGGTGATCGGGTCGGTCTTGGCGACCACGCAGCGGTTACCGAAGCGGATGACCGCGGCGTCCTCGCCGATGCCGGGGGGAACCAGCAGGCGCTCGTCCTCCCCGGCGGCGTAGCGGGAGAGCATGCGCCCGAGCAGCTCCGGGGGGAGCTTGCCGGCGGGGTAGCGCTCGCCGTTCACCGGGGCTCCCCGGCGTAATGGGCGCAGATCGAGCGCACGAGGGCGGGGATGCTGCTCTCGGGAGGCTGCAGGGCGGCCTCGAGCCCGAGGTCGCGGACCGCCTGCGCCGTGGTCGGGCCGATGCAGGCGAGGGCGGCTGCGGCCAGGTGGGCAATCCCCTTTTCCGGGCCGCAGACAGTGAGGAAGTTGCGCACAGACGAAGGGCTCGCGAAGACGATCATGTCGAGCCGGTTTTCGGTGAGGGCCGCGGGCAGCTCGACGGTTTCCGGGTCGGGGGGGCGGTTCTCGTAGGCGACGACCCGGTGGACGCGGCCCCCCCTGCGCGCCAGCGCCGCGTCGAGACCGGTGCGGCCGATGGAGGAGGCCGGCACGAGGAAGCTGGCCCCGGCAACGGCGACCTCCTCGAAGGCCGCGGCGAGACCCTTCTGGGACTGCTCCTCGGGTACGAGGTCTGGCTCCAGTCCGCGGCGGCGCAGGTGCTGCCCCGTCGACATGCCGACCGCGGCGATGGAGCAGCCGCCGAGAGCCCGGGCGTCCTTTCCCAGGGCGGCGAGGCGGTCGAAGAAAAAGCTGACGCTGTTGGGGCTGGTGAACAGGATCCAGGCGAAATCCGGCAGGCGGCCGAGGGCGTCGTCGAGATCGCTCCAGTCCGCGGGCGGCCCGATCTCCAGCAGGGGCAGCGCCGAGACCTCGGCCCCTTCCGCCTCGAGCATCAGCTGCAGGCGGCCGGCCTGCTCGCGGCTGCGGGTGACGAGGATGCGGCGGCCGAACAGCGGCTTCCCCTCGAACCAGTTGAGCTGCTCCCGCAGGGAGACCACCTCCCCCACGAGGACGAGGGTCGGCGACTCGAGGGCAGCGGCCCTGGCCGCGTCGGCGACCCCTTCCAGGGTCGACACCACGGTGCGCTGGTGCGGCCAGGTCCCCCACTCGATGGCCGCGGCCGGGGTTTCGGGAGAGCGCCCGTGACGGGTCAGCGTAGCGGCGATCTCGCCGAGTTTGCGCGACCCCATGAAGACGACGAGGGTGCTGTCGAGCCGGGCGAGCAGCTCCCAGTCGACCCCGGGGGCGCCGCGCGCGGGGTCCTCGTGTCCGGTGACCAGGACCGCGGCCGCCGAGACGTTGCGGTGAGTCAGGGGAATGCCGGCGTACGCCGGAACCCCGGAGGCCGCGGTCACACCCGAGACCACCTCGAACGGCACCCCGGCCCCGGCGAGGGCAACCGCCTCCTCGCCGCCGCGGCCGAAGATGTAGG
>JAPOZF010000606.1 GCA_026706165.1 Gemmatimonadota bacterium | reverse complement strand
GGCGGCAAGAGCCTTCTGGGCCCGCAGTCGACCGGGCTGCTGGTCGGCCGGGGCGACCTGATCGCCGCCTGCGCCGCCAACGGCAACCCGTTCGCGACCGTCGGCCGCCCGATGAAGGTCAGCAGCGAGGAGGTTATCGGTTTCCTCAAGGCGCTGGAGAGCTACCTCGCCCGCGACCACGAGGGAGACCGGGCGCGCTGGCAGGCGCAGGTCCGGCGCGTGGAGGAGGCTCTGGCGGGACTTCCCGGGATCGAGCTGCAGCACCTGATCAAGTGCGGGACCTACGACGTCCCCCTGCTCGGGGTGCGGCCCTTGCCCGGGGCGGGGTTCACCCGCTCCGACATCTTCTCCGCCCTGGAGGCGGGGGAGCCGATGGTCATGGTCTCGGAGGGGTACGCCGACGACCACGTAGTCATCAACCCGCACATGCTGGAACCGGGCCAGGAGGAAGTCGTCGCGTCCCGCTGCGCCGAGGTGATCCGGCAGCTGGGACAGCAGGGGTAGTCGAGGGACCGGGCCTCACTGCGGCAATCTCGAAGCGGCTCTACCTCAGGGAGCGAGGCGATCCTGAGGCCAGTCCGTGCAGGAAAAAAGTGCGGATCGCCGCGGCCGGATGTCGTTACCCTGCCTTGGGGCGCCGCAGTCCGTACTTCGACATGCGGTACCGCAGCTTCTCCGGATGCATGCCCAACAGGCGAGCGGCCCCCCGGTCTCCATAGACGATCCAGTTGGTGGCCTTGAGCGCTTCGAGAATCTGCTGCTTTTCGTCCATCCCTTCAGGAGCTTCCGGTTCAGCGGGCGAGGCAAAAGCCGGCCCCTCAGCCGAAAACGGCAGATCCGACACCTGGATGACATTGCCTTCGCACAGCACGACCGCCCTCCGGATCAGGTGCTCGAGCTCGCGCACATTCCCCGGCCAGGTATGTCTCTGCAAGTGCTCCACGACATCTTCGCCGAGGTTCGGCACGGGGCGCTTGAGTTCGTCAGCGGACCTGGCCGCGAAGTGCACCGCCAGAACCGGGATGTCCTCCCGGCGCTCCCGCAGGGGGGGCAGCACTACCGGGAACTCGCTCAAGCGGTAGTACAGGTCCTGCCGGAAGGCCCCTTCCCTGACCGCCTCTACCAGATCGCAGTTGGTCGCTGCAATCACCCGCACATCCACCTGAACGAGATCGCTGCCACCGACGCGCCTGATCCGGCCATCCTCCAGGATGTGGAGCAATGCTCCCTGCGCCTGCAAGGGCAGATCGCTGACTGCATCGAGAACCAGGGTTCCGCCATGCGCTCGTTCGAAGCAGCCGATCTGCCCCGTCGCCGCGCCTGACAACATCCCTTGCTCACGGCCGAACAGTTCGCTTTCAACCAACCCCGGGGGCAGCGCCCCGCAGTTGATCTGGACGAAGGGGTTCTCTCTGCGCGGGCTCAGGGCGTGGATTTCCCGGGCGAGCAGACTTTTGCCCGTCCCCGTCTCGCCTGCCAACAGCAAGGTCATATCGGTATTGACCACCTGCCCGAGCCCCGACAGAAACCCGGATACGGTCGGGCTCAGGTTGGCCTCGGTCTGAAGCGATGCCGGCGGCTCATCCTCCGGATCTTCCAGGCCGCCACCCTGGGTTGGGACAACCTGCACTTCCAGGGCAGCCACCTCCGACACCAGGCCATCCATGTCCCGGGCTCGCACCTCAAAGCGATATTCGCCGGCAGGCAAGCCCTGGTAGGCCACCTTCTTCTCAGGCTCGAACTCGCTCCACTCCTCAGCCGGACCGTGACCGACAAGCCGGTGGCTGTAACCCATCTGTCCGGATCCTCCGGCCCGGAAACGGATGCCCTGGAAGTGAATCGCCATCTCCGGAAGGTCCTCCGGGAAGACCACGGGTCGGGTTGTCTCCAGGAGACGCCCCTTCACAATCCGGCGAATCACGATGCCCGGAGGAGTATGGGGCGGACCGTACATCTTGAGGCCTTCCAAGGTCCCGAACCATAATCGGCCCCGCATATCGCACCGAATGGTGTTGACTGTATTCTCCTGCACCGAAACCCCCAACCCGAAGCCCTGAAAAGTGCGGCCATCGTATTTCAGCGCGCCGCCGCCGCCCAGCCCGATCCACAGGTGCTCCCTGCCGTCTACCGCCAGGGAGCTGATGACGTTCGTCGGGAATCCGTCGTTCTCCTTCGTAAACTGTCGGACTTTCCCCGACTCGTACTCCACGGCAAAGAGTCCCACATTCGTTCCCACCCAGAGCGTACGCTGGTGCTCGCACAAAGCCCTCAATTTGAAAACACAATTCAGCCCAGGAAAATCGGCCACCCTCAGACCG
>JAPOZF010000575.1 GCA_026706165.1 Gemmatimonadota bacterium | reverse complement strand
GCAGGAAATGCTGTCCGGCCTGCTGCTCGACGGCGACCTCCGTGCCTGGCGCACCCTCGACGGCCGCGTCGAGGAGGCGCTTCCCGGAGACTGGTATCCCGAGCTGAGGCAGTTGATCCTCTTCGGGGTGGAGACCGCTTTCCTCGATCTGATCGGCCGGATTCATGGACTCCCGGTCCATGGACTGCTGGGCGGCCGCTGCCGGCAGGCCGCCTCGGTTTCCTGGGTAGTCTTCCTGCGCGGCGACGTCTCGTTCACCGAGGAGCTTCAGGCCCTGGAACGGGAAGTGACCGACCAGGCGGCCTCGGGAATGAAGGCATTCAAGCTCAAGGTGGGGGAAGACCAGGAACGCGACCTGGCAAGGGTGAGGCTGACGCGCAGGATCGCGGGGGACGCGGCTTATATCAAGGTGGACGCCAGCGGTGCCTGGGAGGAGGACGAGGCCATCTGCAGGCTGAATGACATGGCAGAAGCCGGCGCCGACGCCTGCGAGACGCCGATCAGGGCCCTGTCGCGGCCCATGTCGCGGGAAGATCCGGCCCGCATCGAAGCGGACGCCGACGGGATCGCCGCGGCCCTGGCAAGGGTCCGGGCCCGCTCCCCCATTCCGATCATCGAGCACGTCGCCGACCTGGGGGATGTTTTCCTGGCGGCGGTGATCCGGCACCGGGCGGTGGACATCGTCAATGTCGTGCCCTGCCAGGCCGGCGGACTGCGCCGCGCCCAGCGGCTGATCCACGCCGCCGAAACCGCGAGGATTCCCGCCCTGTTGGGAAGCACCATCGAACTGGGACCGGGTACCGCTGCGTCGGTGCACCTCGCGGTCGCGTCGGCGAGCGTCCGCATACCCTCGGACCTGGTCGGCCCCGGGCTGCTTCAGGGGGACGTGTGCGCAACGCCCTTCTCCCTCTCCGGGGGGGAACTCGCTCCTTTCGAGGGTCCCGGTCTCGGCATCGACCTGGACGAGGGGAAGATGGAGCGGTGGAGGAGTTGAGTGTCTGGATTCACCGCACCCGGGCGAACGAGGTCATTGGGTGCGCTCAGCGGCTCCGGTCCGCGCAGCCGCCTCCAGGCTGGCCCGCACCGGGTCGATGGAAAGGTCCTGCCGGTGTCGATGGAGAAACAGGCTGACCTCGCTGTACCCGGCCTCCTGGAGTATATCGAGGGCGTCGACAAACCCGTCGGCCACCCGGTCGGGAACATGGGCGTCCGCGCCGATGACCGCAGGAATGCCGCGCCTGGCCATTTCCGCCAGCATGGCCGGTCCGGGGTTCATCTCGGCATATGCCTTGTTGCGTCCCGACGTGTTCAGTTCCATGGCCACGCCGGCCGCGGCGATGCGGTCCAGACAGGGGAGGATATGGTCCATTGCCCGCTCCGGTTGCCAGTCCGGCGGCGAGAAGTTCTTGACCAGGTCGGGATGGGCGATGGTGTCGAACAGGCCGGTCTCCGCGGCCATGGCAAGATGCTCGAAGTAGGTGCCGAAATAGGCGTCCACGTCACCCCGGTAGAAGCGGTCCATGTACTGGGGAAGCTGGGGGTGGACCGAACCGAGAACGTGGTGGAATTCCGCCATTCCGTGCAGCCTCTCCAGCCAGGGCTCCATGCCGGGCACGTAATCGCTCTCGAGGCCGAGGCGGACGTCGACCCGGCCCGCCCACGCCTTGCGGGCGCGCTCGACCATGGCCGCGTAGTCCCCCAGTTCCTCCACGCCCATCCGCGCCCCCGGCGACCAGCCGTCGTCCGTGGGGTTGTGGTCGGTGACCACGATGCCCTTCAGCCCCCGCCTCAGGGCGGCCTCGGCATACTCCTCCGGCTCGCCGCGGGCGTGTTTGCAGAGCGGGGTGTGCATGTGCATTTCGTAGAGCACCGGTTCAAAAGGCATGGGCGTTGTCCATTGGTTGTTGCAGTTCGTTGATCCGGATGGGTTTTTTCAAAGGGCTGGTCAGGCTGAAACCGGATTCAACAAAAAGGAAACCAACGATGGTTGCTAATGTCGCCCACCGGGGCGCCTCGGGAAGCTGCCCCGAAAACACGTTGATCGCCTTTCAGAAGGCGCTGGAAATCGGTGTCGACGAGATCGAGCTCGACCTTCACTCCACCAGGGATGGGCACCTTGTCGTCATGCACGATGCTGACGTGGATCGAACAACCGACGGCACAGGCGCGGTCGCGGAGCTGACGCTGGCCGAAATCAAGGCCCTCGATGCGGGAAGTTCGTACGGCGGCCAGTTCCGGGACGAGCGTGTGCCGACCTGGGAGGAAGCGTTGGACCTCGTGCAGGGAAAGGTCGGGCTGAATGTCCACCTGAAAGAGGGA
>JAPOZF010000691.1 GCA_026706165.1 Gemmatimonadota bacterium | reverse complement strand
CCAGCGTGCCGTTGAAGGAATTGCCGCTGAATGCACCGAGGCTGGAGCGCGAGTTGTGGGCGTTGACGAGAGTGCCGCCGACGGTGACGAAGTCGCCGACCTGGGCGGTCACGCGGCCGGCGATCAGATTGGTCGAGCTGGTGCGGCGATCCGGCACCGTGACCGATCCGTTTATCGGGCTGTTGGCGCGCGAAAGCAACAGCGTTCCCGCGTACTTGTCGGTCGCCGCATCGAGCTGAATCCCGTTGTAGCGAGGCTTCGAGAAAGTCAGCGGCGTCAGTGTCGTGCGGATGTCATCGCCGACCGTGAGAGAGTAGAATACCGACCCCTTCGAGTCGGAGGCCACGACGAGGCTGCTGAACCAGTTGCGGTAGTTGGCGTCCTGATAGATCGAGCTGCCCTGCGGGGTGTTGGCCTCCTGCCTCCAGTCGTAGATCAGCCACCCCCTGGTGACGTAGTTCCCGTACACGTCGTAGAAGTAGTCGCCTTCGAGGGCAGTGTTGACGTAGCGCTGGTAGGGAACCCTGGCGTAGTTCGAATACTCCCAGGACTTCCAGCGGTACTCGTTGTAGAGCTCCTGGGGGACGTACCACCTCTTTACCGCCGGGTCGAGGGCGTCGAAGAGCACACCGGCTCCCCGCGGTTCGAAGGTGACCGTACCTCCGCGCCTCGTCCCCAGGCGGGCGCCGTAGTCCTGCGCCAGGACCGTTGTCGCCAGTACTGCCGCTGCGAGGACGGGGATCAGCAGGCGCGCGTACCCCCTCATGAAAATCCCGGTCATATAGGAACTCTCCCTTTTTTCCAGAAGCGGCGCTCGTCAGTACGCCACGACTACTATCCCACTCGTTTCTTCGTTCCCGGAGTCGGCGTCCACGGATATCCTGAACAGGTAGGAGCCGGGCGGCACTGCGTTTCCGTAGGCATCGGTTCCGTCCCAGCTCCGCGAGTATCTGCCGCTTTTGTCGGTGCCGGTGTATACCTCCCGCACCAGGCGGCCGGAAAGGTCGTAAATCCGCGTCTTTACATCCGCGCTCCCGATCAGGCTCGTCACGTCGTAGTCGAGGACCGTGGCTTCGTTGAAACCGTCGCCGTTCGGAGTAAAGACCTTCGGAGTTGCGCCCGCGTTGATCAACAGGGCTCCTTTTATCGGGACCTGGACGACAATGTTGGCGGCGTTGCGCACCACCTTCCCCCCGGAGGCGGAGGCGATGTCGGCGGCGTTGCCGCCGCTCAACTCCTGCGGCAGGCCCTCCGACGCGTCGGGAAGCGCCCTGCCTGAGAAAGCGGTCGCGGCCCTCAGCACGGGGCAGGTGAAAGTGACCTTGATTACGGTCATCTCCCCATCCTCGATGCGGCTGGATTCCACGGTGGGAAAACCGATGCGGAACCGCGTCTCCTCGATCAGGTCGATGCTGAGATCTCCGCGGCGGATCGGAAGGGCTTCGAGGTCTGCGTCCCCGAATTCCTCCGCGGAGGTGCTGCCATCCGGCCGTGTATAGGTGATCTCGCCGATGGACAGGACGCGCACCGGCGTCGAAATCTCCAGGGCGCTGAAGCCGAGGTCGATCCCGGGACGCAGATCGGGTATCACGGTGTAGGAGAACTCCCGGGCGCGTCCCAGGTCCGCTTCCCGGGGGCTGATTTCAGCCACGATCCGCTCAGCCAGAGAGGGACCGGAAACGTCGATCGAAAGGGCTCCGACCCTCCTGGCGGAGAACAGGTCGTCGTTCTCGAAATCGATTCTCACCTGGAAATAGCGCGCCGGCCCGGGAGAAACGATCGGAACCCCGCCTTCTCCGGCGGCAATCTGGGAAGCAGTTCCGACCCCCGCCGAGGAGTACGGCGGCGACCAGGTGCTCCAGTTGTCCACGTCGTCCCGCACGAGGCCCTTCACCCCCGACTTGAGGCGGCCGTACTCCCCTTCACTCAATGCGATGGCGTTCCGCTGATCGAGCGGCAACTCGTTGTACAGCCGCAGGGCCGCCCGCGGATCGAGGTCTTCGGCGTCGAGAATCTCGACGATCTCCCTCTCCCGGGAACCCTCGTCGAACTCCCCGGCCTCCGCCCAGGGAACCTGCGCCTCGTCAGGGCGGCGGCGGTTGAAGACTACCGGAGTATCGTCGATGCCGGTCCGCGTGCGGATCTCGACGCGCGAGCGCAGAGAATCGCCGATGCTCTCCTCTTCCCAGCGGATCCGGCCCCAGAGGGCGAGGTTTTCGCCGAAATCGAGAATGTTGGTCAGGTACTGCGCCCGGGGCACGAACCCGGCCCCGAAAACCTGGAACTCGGCGATTTCGAAATCGACGGTGTTATGAGATTTCATCTGGATATG
>JAPOZF010000553.1 GCA_026706165.1 Gemmatimonadota bacterium | reverse complement strand
GCCGATCAGCCACATCCCCTGGCAGTAGGTCACCCCGTTGTTGGGGCTCGGCGCGGCCTCCCAGATTGAGTGCACGACGTCGACCGCCCACAGGTGATTCCCCAGCCTCAGGCCCACCTCGTCCGCGGCGGCCACCACCTCCCTCAGGAAGGCGACCACCTTCCCCCAGTCCTCGTCTCCCGGCATCACCATCAGGGGCCGGCCCTCGTGGTACTCGTGGAAGTGGAGGAAGCGGTCCAGCGGATAGAACAGGGAGGTGTCGATGCCCGCCCTTCCGGCGGCGCGGATGGTTTCGCAGAGAGCCCTGCGCTCCTCCAGGTCCGTTCCCAGCACCGCCTCTTGCGAAGGCGGCGACAGGATCACCCCGGAGACGAGGACGCCCCTCTCCCGCAGCTCCTCGATGACCCTGGTGAACTCCCCCGCGGTCGCGTGGCCGCGCTCTTCGAACCCCGGGACCGAGTTGGCGCTGAGGAAGATCTCGCCGACGCCGCAGGCGCGGCACTCCGCGGCGACCTGGTCGGCGCTGCTGTACCCCATGTGAATCCCGATCCTCATCGATTGCTCTCCTTCCGCGCCGGTGCGGCCGGCGTGGTGTCTGGTGAAAGCGCTGGTCTGCTGCTCTGTTGAATGGCGGGCACGCCGGTTCCGGGACCGGGAGCGAGCCCCCTGTGAGCCCGAATCCCGGGAAATGGTCCCGCCCCGGCTGCGGCCGGCCTTCCGGATAATGCGTTAAACCCCTCCGGCCCCGGGGCGATCCGGCCGGCCCTGATCACGACTCCTTGGAGACCGCCTGGATCAGGGCGATGATGTACCCGAACTGGAACGCCCACCCCTGCCGGACGCGGCCGGAAACCCCTTCCGGAGCGACGTCGTCCGGATGCACCGGGGAGTGGTCGGGCATCAGCATGTACGGGTACCCCGTCCGGTGGAAGATCCTCGCCAGCTCGTGCATGTCGACGTCCCCTTCGTCCGGCCAGACCTCGACGAAGTCGCCGAGCCCCCCGCGAATGTTACGGAAGTGGACGTTGAAGATCTTCTTTTTCGAGGAGAAGTACTCGACGATCGGCGGCAGCTCCTTCCCCGGGTCCTCCAGCCCCTCGGAGGCGACCCCGCAGCAGAAGTTGAAACCGTGGTACCGGCTGTCGACCAGCTCGCTGAACCGCTTGAGGCCCTCGAACACCGGGTAGTTCCAGCGCTCCTCCCCGCGCAGCACCGGCGCCGGCGGGTCGGGGAGGTGGCAGGCCATCTGGACCCCGTACTCCTCCGCCACCGGAATCACCCGCTCCAGGAAATACCGGATGCGGGCGAAGATCTCGTCGCGGTCGACGCGCCCGGCCTCGTGCGGCTCGTCGTTGTCGTACTTCGAGAACTCGAACGAGCTGTAACCGGAACCCCCGCGGCCGTAGCGCATCTCCGTCCGCTGGTACCCGACCGGGGTGAAGTTGTAGTTGAGCCCGCGCAGCCCGGCCTTTCCCGCGTTGGCGATCCATCCGCAAATCGCGTCGATGTCGCGGTCCCGCTGCGGGTCGCGGGCGAACGGGATGCTTTCCGGCATCGGGATGTGGATCATCTCGAGCTCCACCCCCGCGGCCGCGGCCTCCTCCCGCTGCCTGACGATCTGGCCGAGGTCGTCCGGATCGATGGTGGTGTCCATGTGGGTGACGCCGTGACGCCTGAGAAACTCCAGTTCCGTCTTCGATGTCCCTATGCCCTGCACTCCTACATACATGCCTGTTGCTTCCTTTCTTGGTGGGTTCCCGGGTAAGGGCTATGCTTCAGTAACTGAGCGAGCCTTTGACGCCATTGTCGCCCCGGCGACGAGCCTTGAAAAAGAAAGCGAACGGATGGCCCACGCGAAGATACTGATTGTTGAAGAGAATGAATCATGCGCAGCGGACCTGAAAGAAACCCTGAAAAACCTGGGATACACGGTCTGCGCCGCGGTCTCCTGCGGACACCAGGCGGTTGAACTCGCCTCTGACGCACGTCCTGATCTCGCCCTGGTCGATCTCGGTCTCGAAGGGAAGTCTCCGGGCCTGGAAACCGCCGGTCAGCTCGGCAGCCGCTTCGACGTTCCCGTGGTGTACCTGACCGATGGAACCGAAGAAGACCTGTTGCAGCGCGCCCAGGCGACCCGCCCGTTCGGGTTTCGAAAGGGGCCGTGATCGTGTTCCGGGACATCACCAGACAGAAAAAGGCGGCTGCGGAACTGGAAAAGACGATGGCGGCCCTGCACAACCAGAAGGAAGTCATGGAAGCCACGTTCAACAGTATCAGCGACGGCATCGTCGTCGCCGATGCGGCGGGGAATTTCCTCTAAGTGAATACCTCCG
>JAPOZF010000160.1:13160-22580 GCA_026706165.1 Gemmatimonadota bacterium | reverse complement strand
CCTTTTTCTTGGCGGCTTTCTTCTGCGGGGCCTTCTTCTTTACCACCTTCTTCTTTACTGCCTTCTTGGCGGCCTTCTTCCTGGCGACCTTGGCTTTCGGGGCGGCCTTCTTCTTGGCGGCCTTTTTCTTTACTGCTTTCTTGACGGTCTTCTTCTTAGCCGCCTTGCCCTTGGCGGCGGCCTTCTTCCTGGCGGCCTTCTTCTTGGCCATTCTCTTTTCTCCTTTACGTGTACGGCCGGCACTCGGTTTCGCTCAGTCGCGAACCCATCCAAATCAACTGGGTGACAGGATCGCCGGACTTCACTTTGATCACCTCCTCCCTCGGTGTCCGGCGAATAGCCAACTCAGCCGAATTGCCTAACCTTTGCCCATAAACACATTGTGCAAAATGTACCATTGCTGAAACAAATCCGTCAAGCAAATTGTGCCGTTTTACTCTCTGAAACAGGTTGGATGTACAACATGTAGCGATCTCGGAAACCCGTCGGAAATTGACAGGCTGTTATGAGCACTCTATCATAAATCCTCTCCCGGCCCGAGTGGGCCCGCTGCTTTACATTCCCCCTGTCAGTCTGTTCCGCCCTGTGAAATGATCGAGCAATCCCAAATCGCTGTAATCGGCGCCGGAAATATGGGTGCCGCCCTGCTTCGGGGAATCGTTTCGCACCAACGCGTCCCTGCCGGGAACATCACCGCATGCGACATCGACGGGACCGCCCTGGCGCCGCTGGCCGAACTGGGAATGAATACCACCTCCGATCCCGAAGCGGCAATCGCCGGCAGACATGTCATTCTGTTGGCTGTAAAGCCGCAGATCGCTCCCAGTCTGGTCGACCGGCTTTCTCCTTCCATCACCTCGGCCCAGTTGCTGATCTCCATCATGGCCGGAGTAACCACGGAAGCCATCGAGGCGAGGCTGAAAGGAAAGGTCGCGGTCGTTCGCTCCATGCCTCAGCTTCTCGCCTTTGCCGGCGTCGCAGCAACCGCTGTCTGCCCCGGAGCGCACACCGGTCCGGAACAGCTCCAGTTGGCCAGGGAACTGTTCGACCAGGTCGGAACCACGGTCGTCGTCGAAGAACATCAAATGGACGCGGTAACCGGGTTGGCGGGAAGCGGCCCGGCATACGTGTATTCAATTATAGAAGCCCTCGTAGAGGGAGGGGTTTCCGTCGGTCTTCCGGGGGAAGTCGCCACTGCCCTTGCTGCCCAGACAGTGCTCGGGGCGGCTCACACCGTACTCGAAACCGGAGAGAAGCCTGCCGATCTCAGAGCTCGAGTCACCTCTCCGAACGGCACCACGGTCGCCGGACTGCAGGCGCTCAGGGACAAGGGACTGGCCGACGCCCTGATAAGCGCGGTGCAGGCCGCCACGGCGCGTTCCCGGGAGCTGGGGCGATGATCGCCGTCATCGACTATGGTATGGGCAACCTGCGCAGCGTGCAGAAAGCCTTCGAGTACCTCGGTTTCGATGCCGCCATCGTCGAACATCCGGCAGAAGCGCGCGGCGCCAGTCACCTCGTGTTGCCGGGGGATGCAGCTTTCGGAGATGCGATGCGCAACATTCGCGAACGCGGCTGGGATGAATTCCTGCTGCGCGAGGTGGAAGCGGGGAAACCGTTTCTCGGTATCTGCGTCGGACTGCAGCTGATGTTCGCCGAAAGCGAGGAACGCGGCAGACATCGCGGCCTGTCCATGCTTCCGGGACGCGTGGTTCGATTCCCGAGCGGCGAAAGGGTGCCGCAGATCGGCTGGAACCAGATCGCCATAAAAAAAGAGAACGACCTCCTCCACGGCGTTCCCGAAGGCAGCTTTTTCTATTTCGTGCACTCGTACTACGTCGACTGCGAGGAACCGAGCGACTGCCTGGGGACGACGGACTACGGGTTGGACTACACCTCGATAGCTGCTCGCGACAACATGTGGGGAGTGCAGTTCCATCCCGAAAAAAGCCAGCATGTCGGGTTGAGACTGCTGCGCAACTTCGCATCCGCCAACTGACCGATGCTTGCCAAACGGATCATACCCTGCCTCGACGTAAAGAACGGCCGCAACGTTCGCGGGGTGAAGTTCTCGGCCGACCGGGACGCCGGCGACCCCGTCGAACTGGCGACGCGCTACGACGCCGAAGGGGCGGACGAACTGGTTTTTTACGACATCACGGCGTCAGCTGACGGCCGCGCCATCGTCATGGACCTGGTGCAGCAGGTTTCCGAGCAGGTTTTCATCCCCCTCACCGTCGGCGGCGGTATCCGCTCCTTCGCCGACGTGCGGGAGATTCTCAAGTCCGGTGCCGACAAGGTATCGATCAACTCCGCCGCGGTTGAGAACCCCGACATAATCAACGAGAGCGCCGAAAGCTTCGGCAGCCAGTGCATCGTCGGAGCAATCGACGCGCTACGCACCTCCGGCGGGGACGAGCCCGCCTGGGAGATCTATGTCAACGGGGGGCGCAAGGCGACCGGGCTGGACGCCATCGGCTGGGTGGAGGAGCTCGTCGGCCGCGGCGCGGGAGAGCTCGTGCTCAACAGCATCGACGCCGACGGAACGCGCGAAGGGTACGACATCGAGCTGAACCGCACCGTCGCCGAGCGCGTCGACGTTCCCATCGTCGCCTCGGGAGGTTGCGGCAACTGCGCCCATATCTTTGAAGTGCTGACCGAGGGCAAGGCATCCGCGGCCATCGCCGCCTCGATCTTCCACTACGAGGAGTACAGCATTCCCGAAGTAAAGCGCTTTCTCGATGAGCGGGGCGTCCTGGTACGCGGCCACCAGGTCCCGGACGACCAGTGACGGACTTCGAGGCGCTCGAGGAAAAGAAAGACCCGGCAGCCGCAACCGGACGCGAGCGTTTGGGACCGGTCAAACGCCTGGTCGTCAAGATCGGCAGCAGCAGCCTCACCCGGGGCGGCTCCAGCGAATTCGACGGCAAGGTCATCAATCAGCTGGCCGCCGACGTCGCCGACCTTCGCCGGCAGGGATTGGAAGTCGCCATAGTCTCCTCAGGAGCGGTGGCGGCGGGAATGGGGCGTCTCGGCCTGGGTGAGAGGCCGCGCGCCATCGCCGATCTGCAGGCTGCCGCCGCAGTCGGACAGAACCTGCTGATGAACCGCTACGAGGCGGCTTTCAAACGCCACGGCATCACCGTCGGCCAGGTGTTGCTCACCGCCGAGGACATCCTCGAAGACCGGCAGCGCTATCTCAACCTTCGCAATACCTTCCGCTCGCTGTTCTCCTTCGGCGCCGTTCCGGTGATCAACGAAAACGACAGCGTCGGCGTCGCCGAGCTGAAGTTGACGATCGGCGAGAACGATTCCCTGGCCGCGTATGTCGCCAACCTCGTCCACGCCGAGCTGCTCGTGATTCTTTCGGACGTCGAGGGTCTGTACTCCTCTTTTGGACCGGATGGTCCTGCCGGAGAACTGATCCACGAGGTCGAGGAGGATACGGATATAGAGACCGCCGTCGGAACCTCGAGCAACCAGCTCGGCCGCGGGGGCATGCAGACCAAGATCCGCGCCGCGCGCCTGTTGATGAGATGCGGCGAGATGACGGTGATCGCCCACGCCCGCAAGCACCGGCTGCCCGGGATACTCGCGGGAAGGCAAATCGGCACCCTGTTCCTTCCCTCGCGCAAGCGGCTCGGAAGCCGCAAGCGCTGGATCGGGTTCGCCTCACCCTGCAAGGGGAGCGTCGCCATCGACAAGGGAGCCGAGCGCGCCATCCGCGATATGGGAAAAAGCCTGCTGGTCGCCGGCGTGGTCGGCTGCAGCGGCGAGTTCAAGCCGGGCGACGTCATCCGCGTCGAGAACCGCCGCAAGGCGGAGGTCGCACGCGGGCTGACGCGCTACGACTCCGAGGAGATCGCCCGCGTCCTCGGGAAAAGCTCCGCCGACGTGGAAGCCGCCCTCGGCCGGCCCGCCATCGAGGTGATCCACCGCGACGATCTCGTGCTCTTTTAGTGTTTTGTCCCGGAAACATGCCGCCATGGAGACGCCGATCCATCCCGGCTCGCGGCGCCCCGGTTTCTTCAATCTGTCTCCGCGACGGGACACCGACGGGGGCGATGTGAACCGCGGCACCGACAAGCTGGCGGCGCGATCCCACCGCAGGTGGAAACAGCTGTTGTTTCTCGCCCTCTTCGCCGGTGGTGTGTACGTCCTCTTCGCGGGAGAAAGCGGCTACCTGAAAGTGGAAGCGCGGCGCACCGAGCTGCAGCTTCTGCAAACCGAGGTCGAATCGCTTCGCGCCCGGAACGACAGTCTGCGCACCCTGCTTGAGCTTTTGCGGAACGACACCGGGTATCTCGAAAAAGTGGCGCGCGAGGAATACGGAATGAAAAGGCCGGGCGAACAGATCTACCGCATTCCGGACGAGGGAGGAAAGGCCGAATAGGGAATGGGCAGGCAGATCGTCAAGACGCGGGCCGTCGTCGTGCGCACCCGGCGCATGGGAGAGACGAGCAAGCTGGTGACGCTCTACTCCGAGGAGTTCGGCAAGCTCAAGGTTGTCGCAAAAGGGGCGCGCCGCCCGAAAAGCAAATTCGGCGCCGCCCTCGAAGTGATGACGGAAGTGCAGGCGGTCTGCTACCTGCGGGAGGACCGGGACCTGCAGACGCTGAGCGAATGCGACGTCGTGCAGTCTTTCCCCGCCCTGCTGCGCGACTTCCGGCGCCTGTCCTTCGCCAGCGCCGCCTGCGAGTCCATTGACCGAATCGCCATAGAGCAGGAGCCGAATCAGCGGCTCTACAGATGCCTGACCGGAGTCCTGGCCGCTCTCGAGGAAGTGGACCCGGAACAGATCGAGTCGCTGTTCTGGTATTTCCAGCTGCGCCTCGCCGAGGCGCTGGGCTACCGTCCCGAGCTCGGCGGCTGCGTCTCCTGCAACACCCCGCTGGCAGGCTGCGAAGCACCCTACTTCAGCGCCGGTCTGGGCGGCGTCCTTTGCAGCGACTGCCACCGCGCCGAGGGCGTGCCGGTGGATGACGGCTACCGGTGGAATCGGGCAATCGAAGATGAAAAGTTGGCCCGCTATTCGCGCAACGGCGGTCATCGCGTCGCCCCCGACAGCCTCGGTTTCCTGGCGAGCCTGCAGAACATCCGCACGTACAGGAAAGAGGCGATTCCGCCCCAGCCTCCCGGGTGCGGGGAGATACGCGCGATTTTAAGCGGCTTTCTGGAGTACCACGGCGGTGCGGGCGGCCGCCTGAAGGCCCTGGAATTCTTGCATTGAGGAATCGGCAGGTATGGAACAGGTAATGGAAAAAGTCGTGTCCCTTTGCAAGCGCAAGGGGTTCATCTTTCAGAGCTCCGAAATCTACGGGGGCCTCAACGGTTGCTGGGACTACGGTCCGCTCGGCGCCGAGCTGCTGCGCAACATCAAGGAGTCGTGGTGGCGGGCGATGACCTGGCGCGAGGACGTCGAGGGAATCGACGCCAGCATACTGATGCACCCGCGGGTATGGGAGGCTTCCGGGCACGTCGACGGTTTTCACGACCCCCTCGTCGAAGACAAGAAAACCCACGAACGCTTCCGTCTCGATCACGTTCTCGAGGAGAACGGAGTCGATCCCACCGGCTGGAGCTTCGAGGAGATGGCGGCGAAACTGTCCGAACTCGATATAAGAAGCCCAAGGGGAAACGAGCTCTCCGAGCCGCGGCATTTC
The DNA here is from genome assembly GCA_026706165.1 of Gemmatimonadota bacterium. The sequence continues at coordinate 16,917 of JAPOZF010000160.1, read as the reverse complement.
AACCTGATGTTCAAGACCCACGTCGGCCCCGTAGAGGACGATGCCTCCGTCACCTATCTGCGGCCGGAGACCGCCCAGGGGATCTTCGTCAACTTCCTCAACGTGCAGACCGCCATGCGCCGGAAGCTTCCTTTCGGCATCGCCCAGATAGGCAAGTCGTTCCGCAACGAGATCAACACGAAGAACTTTCTTTTTCGCGTGCGGGAATTCGAGCAGATGGAAATGCAGTACTTCGTCGAGCCGGGCTCCGAGGACGAATGGTTCGATTACTGGAAGGAGCAGCGCTGGAACTGGTTTGCCGACCTCGGTATTCCAGGGGCGAAGTTGCGCTGGCATGAACACGTCGGCGCCGAGCTCGCCCATTACGCGAACAAGGCCTTCGACATCCAGTACGAATTCCCTTTCGGGTGGGGTGAAATCGAAGGGGTCCACAACCGCGGCCAGTTCGATCTCGGCAGGCACGAGGAGTTCTCGGGAAAGGCGCTGCGCTACTTCAACGAGGAATCCCGCGAGAAGCTCCTTCCTGCCGTGGTGGAAACCGCGGTCGGGGCCACCCGTTCGGCGATGATGTGCCTGGTCAACGCCTACTCCGAGGAAGAGGTCCGGGGGGAAAGGCGGGTGGTGATGCGCTTCCATCCGAAGATCGCCCCGATCAAGGCAGCCGTTCTACCCCTTGTAAAACGGGACGGCATGCCCGACGTGGCGCGCCGGATCGTCGGAGACCTGCGTTCCGAGTTCAGGGTTTTCTACGACGAAGGCGGGGCTATCGGGCGGCGTTACCGCCGCATGGACGAGGTCGGCACACCGTTCTGCCTGACCGTCGATTCGCAGACTCTCGAGGACGAAACCGTCACCCTTCGGGAACGGGATTCCATGGATCAGGACCGGGTAGCAATCGATCGTCTGGCCGCTGAAATCGCACGCCGCACCGCCAGCTGGAGGCACCCCGATCAGCAGCCGTCGTAAAGGCCGGTCCGGGCTGCGGCCGGCCCGCGGTCGAATACGGCGTTGCGCTCCCTCCCCGAATCCCCTCGATTCGCCTCGGTCGCACGCCTTGTTGGGGCAGGAAATCCAAGGAAGGGGTCGGATTCGATTTCGGGATTCTTCTGCCCCAAGTCTTCGACCGCCACGACCCGGCCTCGCCTGCAGAGCAACTTTATCAGCGGGCTGTTGACCCTCCAGAGGGGCAAACCTATATTGTCGATTCCAGCAAAAAATGCCAACGTTCCGGTCGGGGCGTTGGTAATTTTAGTTTGGAGGCGAAATTCAGCCGGTCGCACGCGGGAGTGGCGGAACTGGCATACGCGCCAGATTTAGGATCTGGTGCCCTAACGGGCTTGGGGGTTCGAATCCCCCCTTCCGCACGGAAAACACTCCACCCCACAGACTGCGCCGCGCAAAAAAACCGCGGTGCTCCATCTCACTCACATTTCCGGATCGTCCACGGAACCTGTTTTTTTGCAATCTCCATAAGCATCAAGGCCCCCCTTGTCGGAAGTCAGAACCAACGTAATTGAGAAAGGCCAGTGGGAACGCGAGCTCGAGGTCGAGGTTCCTGCCGAGCGCATCGACTCGGAAGTGGCCACCGCGTTCCGCAGGTACCGCAAAAGGCTCGAAATCCCTGGATTTCGGAAAGGCAAGGTCCCGATGAAAGTCATCGAGTCGCGGTACGGCCCGTCGATCCGCCATGAGGTGGTCAGCCGAATGCTTCCGGACCTGGTGCAGGAAGCCGCTCAGTCGGCAGACATCGTTCCGGCAAGCACGCCGACGATCACCCTGAGTGACCACGAACCCGGCAAGCCGCTCACCTTCAAGGCCACCATGGATATCTGGCCGAAGATCGATGTCGAGAACTACGAACGGCTCGCGGTTTCGAGGATGACCCACGAGGTCAGCGACGAGGAGGTCGACCGCGAGCTTGAAAAACTGAGGGAACGGAACGCCACCGAGATGTCGGTGGAGCGGCCCCTCGAAAAGGGGGACGTGCTCGTCGCCGACCTGCAGGGATTGAACGAGAACGGGGTTGCCCTGATCGGCGACCGCTACGAGGAACGCTATTTCCTCATCGGCTCGGACGACGCCCCCAGCCCCGAGTTCGAAGAGGCACTCATCGGCATCGGCCCCGGCGAAGAACGGCGTGTCGACTTCTCCTACCGGGAGGATCTGCCCAACAAGGAGCTCGCCGGACAGAAACGGTCTTTCAACGTAACCGTCAGGGAGATCAGGGAGCGCACCCTTCCCGTGCTTGACGACGAGTTCGCCAAGGACCTGGGAGACCAGTTCGACGGTCTCGAGGGGCTGCGCGAGTACCTGCGCCGGCAGCTTCAGGAGACCTGGGATTCGCTTGCGCGGCGGAAAGAGCGAAGCGATCTGGTCGACGGCCTCATCAGGGGAAACCCGTTCGACCTGCCGGACCGTCTGGTAGAGAGCTATATCGAGCGGGTGAAGGAGGAGCGGGATGCCGACGGCGACGGGGATGAAGACCCCCCCGGGATTACCGGCGAGGAGCGGATCTCGGTTATCAGGAGCCTCAAGACTTCCCTGCTGCTGGACGGGCTGAGAAAGAAGCTGAATCCCGAGGTCACCGAGGAAGAGACAACCGAATTCTTCGAACGGCGGGCGCAGCAGCTCGGATTCCAGGCGGCCGACCTGAAAAGGTCCCCCCGCGCCGACGACATCAGGCGGGAGTTGGAGAACGAGAAGATTTTCGAGTACCTTGGCGAACGCGCCGAAATCAGCGAGGAGTCGGTATAGTGTCCCTCATACCCATGGTGATAGAGCAGACGGGCAGAGGCGAGCGCTCGTACGACATTTACTCCCGCCTGCTCAAGGAGCGCATCATCTTCATCGGCACGCCGATAGGTGACGGCATTGCCAACCTCGCCATCGCCCAGATGCTTTTCCTCGCCTCCGAAGACCCCAAGCGGGACATTTCCCTGTACATCAACAGCCCGGGCGGATCCGTCACCGCGGGAATGGCGGTATTCGACACCATGCAGTACGTCCAGCCCGACATCGCAACCATCTGCATCGGCCAGGCCTCGAGCATGTCGGCTGTGCTCCTGGCAGGAGGCGCCAGAGGGAAGCGCCAGAGCCTGCCCAACGCGCGAATACTTCTCCACCAGCCGATGGGCGGCATCGGCGGCCAGGCTTCAGACATGGAGATTCACGCTCGCGAAATCATCGAGATCCGCGAGCAGATCAACGACATTCTCGCCGATCGCACCGGCAGGGATCTCGAGACCATCCGCAGAGACACGGAACGGGACTTTTTCATGAGTCCCGAAGAAGCGCTCGAGTACGGCATCATCGACGAGATCATCCTGCCCACAGGGATCTCCCAGTCCGCAGAAGCGGCGGGCTGACACCCCTTCGAGCAGCGGAAATCAGAGTGCGACGGCGTCCTTCCAAGACCGACCCGAAATGCTCCTTCTGCACCCGCGGCGCCTCCCAGGTCGAGAAGATCATCACCGGTCCGTCCGTGCACATCTGCAACGAGTGCGTCAAGCTCTGCAACGAGGTGCTCGCGGAGAACCGCAAGCAGACGCCCTGGGAAACCGGGGCGCTTCCCAAGCCGCTCGAAATCAAATCGTTTCTCGACGACTACGTCATCGGACAGGAACGGGCCAAGAAGATCCTTTCGGTTGCCGTTTACAACCATTACAAGCGCATCCGCTCCAACGTCTCCCTCGACGACGTCGAGCTCGAGAAGAGCAACATCATGCTCGTCGGCCGGACCGGGACCGGCTCGACCCGC
>JAPOZF010000160.1:0-13121 GCA_026706165.1 Gemmatimonadota bacterium | reverse complement strand
TTCTCGTCGGACTGAGGCAGGCCGCCGACTACGACGTCGCCCGCGCCGAGAAGGGGATCGTCTATCTCGACGAGGTCGACAAGATAGCGCACCAGTCCGCCACCCCGGCCGTGAGCCGGGACGTATCGGGGGAAGGTGTGCAGCAGGCCCTCCTCAAAATCCTGGAGGGCACGGTCGCCAACATCCCGCCCAAGGGAGGGCGCAAGCATCCCGAGCAGTCGATGATCCAGATCAACACCGGCAACATCCTGTTCATATGCGGCGGCGCCTTCGAGGGACTGGAGAAGATCATCTCGCAACGGGTTGGACGCCGGACCCTGGGATTCGGCGCCGCCAACGAGCGGGAGGCAGCCGAGGCGGATCCGATGGCGGTGCTGAGCGAGGTCCACCCGGAAGACCTGCTCGCCTACGGACTGATTCCCGAGTTCGTGGGCCGCGTCCCGGTAGTGACCACCATGGACCCGCTCAGCGAGGATGATCTGTTCCGCATCCTGACGGAACCGAAGAACGCCATTGTCAGGCAGGTATGCAGGCTGTTCGAGATCGACGGCGTCATCCTCGATTTCAGCGAAGAGGCGCTTCACACGGTCGTTGACCTGACGGTCAGGAAGGGTACGGGGGCACGCGGTCTGCGCTCCGTGCTCGAGCAGTCGATGATGGACACCATGTACGACACCCCTTCTCACGACAGCGTCAAGGAGGTCGTGGTGACCTCCGAGATGATCCTGAAAGGGGTCGGAAACATCGACGACGACGACGAATTCATGCGCCAGCGGGCATGACCGGGACCTGGCTCCACAGGCTATGCAGATTCACAGCGCCGAGTTCGTCATCGGGGCCGCCCATGCGGCCGATACACCCTCCGACGGGCTTCCGGACATCGCCTTCTCCGGCCGTTCCAACGTCGGCAAATCCTCCCTGATCAACCGGCTGGTCCAGCGCCGGAAACTGGCGCAGACGAGCTCCACCCCGGGAAAGACCCGGCAGCTCAACTACTACCTCGTCAACCGGCGGTTCTATCTCGTAGACCTTCCGGGGTACGGATACGTGCGGGGAGGAAAGACCCTGAGGACTGAGTTGGGGCGGCTGACGGACTCGTACCTGAACAATCGGGAGCAGTTGAAGGCAGTGGTCCAGCTGATCGACATACGGCGCGGCCCGGGAGAGCTCGACCTGCTGATGACCGACTGGCTCAGCAGCCATCGCATCCCCTGTCTTGTCGCTTTCGCCAAGGTGGACAAGATGTCCCGGAGCCAGCGCAACCGGCAGCTGCGGCAGGTCGCAGACGGGGGACAGCTCGCCGGCGCCTCGTTCGTGTCGTTTTCGGCGGTAAGCGGAGAAGGCCGCGACGACATCTGGAGCTGGATTCTCGATACCCTCGAGGGGCGGGAAAGCACGCCCGTCGAGACTTGGTGATGAAAGTCCTCATCAGCGACCGCATGGATCCCGGCTGCGTCGATCTGCTGCAGCGCTTCCCGGGAATTTCGGTCGAGGTGCGCACCGACCTGACTCACGCCGGCCTCCTCGAGGCGATCGGCGACTACGAGGGGCTGATCGTGCGGTCGGGCACCGAGGTCACCGAGGAGGTGATCGGTGCGGGCAAGCGCCTCAGGGTGATCGGGCGCGCCGGCGCGGGGGTCGACAACATCGACGTCGCCGCGGCCACCCGCCGCGGCATCGTGGTGATGAACACCCCCGGGGGCAACTCGACCTCCACCGCCGAGCACTGTTTCGGCCTGATCCTGGCGCTCGCCCGGCGGATTCCCGGGGCCTCGGCCTCGGTGCGCGCCGGCGGCTGGGAGCGCAGCAGTTTCACCGGGGTCGAGCTCGCCGGCAAGACCCTCGGCATCATCGGTCTCGGCAAGGTCGGCCGCGAGGTGGCGCATCGCGCCGGAGCCTTTCAGATGCGCGTTCTCGGGCACGACCCCTACGTCTCGGCCGAGGCCGCCCTTTCGCACGGAGCCCAGCTGGTCCCGCTCGAACAGCTCTGGGCCGAGTCGGATTTCATCAGCGTCCACCTTCACCTGACCGACCAGACGCGGCACTACATCTCCCGGGAGCAGATCGCCTCCTGCAAGGATGGCGTGCGCATCATCAACTGCGCCCGCGGCGGCATCGTCGACGAAGCGGCCCTGCTCGGGGCGCTGAACTCCGGGAAGGTCGCCGGGGCCGCCCTAGACGTGCTCGAGCGGGAACCCCCCGGCGAGGAGGACGCGCTGGTGCGCCACGAGGCCGTCATCTGCACCCCCCATATCGGCGCCTCCACCGAGGAAGCCCAGGCGAGCGTGGCCCTTCAGGTTGCCGAACAGGTCGGCGAGACGTTGTCCGACCCCGACATGCCGGTGCGCAACGCCGTCAACCTGCCCTCGGTCGAGCCGGAGGTGTACCGGGCGCTGCAACCCTACCTCGACCTCGCCGAGCGCATGGGCCGGATTCAGGCGCAGCTGGGCACCGGGCAGCTCGAACGGATCACGGTGGAATACCACGGCGAGGTCACCAACCACCCCACCTCGCCGATCACCGCGGCGGTGCTCAAAGGCCTCATGGAGACGATTTCCAACGAGATCGTCAACTACGTCAACGCCCCGATCTTCGCCCAGGAACGGGGCCTTTCGGTCGACGAGCTGAAGAGCAGCGAACCCGAGGACTTCGCCAGCATGATCACCGTCGTCTACCACGCCGGCAGCGAGCGGGTGCTTTCGGGAACGATATTCGGCAAGAGCGACCCGCGCATCGTGCGCCTCGACGACTACCACTTCGACGCCGTCCCCGAAGGAAACATGCTTTTCTACACCAACGAGGACATTCCCGGGGTCATCGGACGGGTCGGCACCATCATGGGGTCTCATGGGGTCAACATCGCGCAGATGTCCTGCGGCCGGCAGCAGGTCGGCGGCCGCGCCCTTACCATCCTCAACGTCGACAGCCCCATACCCGACGGCGTCCTCGACGAACTGCTCGCCAGCGACGACGTCAAGTGGGCGACCCGGGTCGGCCTGTGACATGAGAAGCAGGTAGGAGAGCAGCCATGCCGACCAAAGTGGTTCTCGGCGCCCAATGGGGAGACGAGGGAAAGGCCAAGGTCGTCGACTATCTCACCGTCGATGCGGACTGCGTGGTGCGCTACCAGGGAGGTGCGAACGCGGGGCACACCGTCAAGGTCGGGGACGACGTCTTCATCTTTCACGTCATTCCCGCCGGCATCCTGCACCCCGGCAAGACCTGCGTCATCGGCAACGGGGTGGTTCTCGACCCGGAGGCGCTGTTGCAGGAGCTCGACGAACTTTCCGGGCGCGGGGTCTCGGTGGACGGGCGCCTGTTCATCAGCGCCACCGCCCATCTCGTGATGCCGTATCACAAGGTGCTCGAAAAGGCGGGCGAGGAGAGCCGGGGAAACGAGACGCTCGGCACGACCCTGCGCGGCATCGGGCCCTCCTATCGCGACAAGGTAGAAAGGGTCCACGGCCTGAGAGTGATCGACCTGCTCGACGCCGGCCCCCTGCGGGAGAAGCTGACCGGCACGGTCAGGGCGAAAAACCGGATCCTCACCCGCATCTACGGGCAGGAGCCTCTCGACGAAGGGGCCATCATCGATTCCTGCCTCGCCAGCGCCGAGCGCCTGCGCCCCTACGTGACCGATACCTCGGTGCTGCTCAACCGCATGCTCGACGACGGCAGGACGGTGCTGTTCGAGGGCGCCCAGGGAACCCTCCTCGACATCGACCACGGCACCTACCCGTTCGTCACCTCGTCGAACACTACGGCGGGAGGCGCCTGCACCGGCACCGGCATCGGGCCGACGCGCATCGACGAGGTCATCGGGGTCACCAAGGCGTACACGACCCGGGTCGGCAACGGCCCCTTCCCGACCGAGCTGCTCGGCAGGGAGGGGGACCGCATTCGCGAGCTCGGCATGGAGTACGGGGCGACCACCGGGCGGCCGCGGCGCTGCGGCTGGTTCGACGCGACGATCCTGCGCCGGGCGCGGCTCGTCAACGGCCTGACGAGCCTGGCGATCACCCGGCTCGACATCCTCGATACCGTCGACCGGCTGAAGCTGTGCACCGGGTACCGGCTCGAGGGCGAGACGGTCGAGGAGTTCCCGATGGATTCCGGCGCGCTCGAGCGCTGCACCCCGATCTACGAGGAGCTGCCCGGATGGTGCACCCCGACCACCGGCGCCCGCAGGATCGAGGAGCTTCCCGAAGCGGCGCGCGGCGGCCTCCGGCTCAGCGGCGAGGTCAGCGGCGCCCCCGTGTCGCGGGCCTCGGTCGGCGCCTGCTGTGACGCGACGATTGCGGGGGCCGGCCTGGAAGGCGGCCGGTGATGCCGCTTCACCATTGCTGCCGGGCGGCCCTCGTCCATGGAACGGGGGTGTTCATGTTCCCGGAGCTGACGATGCGAAACAATCCTGCCCAGGATCCCTGCCGTTGCTTCTGAGGCCGCGAAAATCACCCGCCCGCAAGTGCGCCGCGTTCCGCCTCGCCATCGCCGAAAGGACCGTCGTCATGCCGGGGGTGTTCAACGCCCCGGTGGCCATGCTCGCCGAGCGCACCGGCTTCGAGGCGCTCTACATCTCCGGGGCGGGGCTGATCAACGGCACCGCGGGCTTCCCCGACATCGGCCTGCTCGGAATGGAGGAGGTGGTCCGCGAGGCCGGGTACATCGCCCGGGCGGTCGAGATCCCGGCGATCTGCGACGCCGACACCGGCTTCGGGGAGGCCCTGCAGGTGATGCGGACCGTCCAGGCCTTCGAGCGCGCCGGCCTCGCCGGCATCCACCTCGAGGACCAGCAGGCCCCCAAGCGCTGCGGCCATCTGGAGGGCAAGACCCTGATCTCCACGGAGGAGATGCAGCGCAAGCTCGCGGCGGCCGCCGCCGCCCGCGAGAACCCGGACTTCGCCCTGATCGCGCGCTGCGACGCGCGCGCCGTCGAGGGGTTCGACGCCGCGGTGGAGCGCGGGCGGCGCTACCTCGATTCCGGAGCCGACGCGATCTTCATAGAAGCCCTGGAAACCGAGGAGGAGTTCGGGCGTTACGCCGACCTCGTGCAGGGGACCCTGCTGGCCAACATGACCGAGTTCGGGAAGACGCCCGACCTCACGGCGCAGCAGTTCGGCGACCTCGGCTACCGCATGGTGATCTTCCCGATGACGGCTTTCCGCGTCATGATGAAAGCGGTCGAAGGGGTGCTCGCCGAGCTGAAGGAGCGGGGAACGCCGAGCGCCCTGAAGGACCGCATGCAGACGCGCCGGGAGCTGTACGACCTGCTGCGTTACGACGAGTACCTGAAGACGGACGCCGACCTCGCCGGGGCGCACCCGGAAAAACCCTCGAAGGACCGCTGATCGATGTCTGAAACGCCAGTCTACAGCCCCGGTCTGGAGGGGGTGATCGGCGGCGAATCCGCGATCTCCCGGATCGACGTGGAGCGCAACCGCCTGATCATCCGCGGATACGACCTCGTCGCCCTTACGGAAGGGGCGAGCTACGAGGAGGTCGCCTACCTGCTTCTCCACGAAGACCTGCCGGACGCCGGGCAGCTCGACCGCTTCAACGCCGCCCTGGCGGCGGAACGCACCCTCCCCGGGGAGGTGATGGATATCCTGGCGCAGGCGCCGCCCGGCGCGCACCCGATGAGCCTGCTGCGCACCGGAATCTCGGCGCTGGCCCTCCACGACCCGGACGCCGGGGACAACAGCCGCGAGGCCAACCTCCGCAAGGCGGTCCGGCTCATAGCCAAGGCCCCCACCCTGCTCACCGCCGGCTACCGCCTGGGCAGGGGGGAGGATCCGGTGGCTCCCGACGGCGGCCTCGGGCACGCGGCGAACCTGCTGTACATGCTCAAGGGCTCCGTCCCGGCGGAGCACGAAACCTCGGCCATGGACGTATCCCTGATCCTCTACGCGGAGCACGGGTACAACGCCTCCGCTTTCGCGGCGCGCGTGACCGCCTCGACCTTGAGCGACCTGCACGCCGCGGTGACCAGCGGCATCGGCGCCCTCGCCGGGGCCCTGCACGGCGGCGCCAACGAGCAGGCCATGGCGATGCTGCTCGAGATCGGCGACCCCTCGAAAGCGGAGCAGTGGGTGCTCGACGCCCTGGCGGAGAAGAAGAAGATCATGGGCTTCGGCCACCGCGAGTACAAGTCGGGCGACTCACGCGTCCCCTCGATGAAGCAGGTGGCCCGCGCCGTCTCCGCGGCGACCGGAGAATCGATGTGGGTGGAGATGGGGGAGATCGTCGAGGCGACGATGATACGCGAGAAGGGGATCCACCCCAACGTCGATTTTCCCTGCGGCTACACCTACTACATGATGGGGATACCGATCCCCCTGTACACGCCGATCTTCGTCGCCAGCCGCACCGCCGGCTGGGCCGCCCACGTCATCGAGCAGCACGGGAACAACCGCCGGATCCGCCCGGGGCACATTTACACCGGGGAGGACCCGAGGCCGTTCCTGCCGCTTGCCGGGCGCCGGCCCCCCGCGGCCGGCTGATTACCTCGCCTGCCCGGGAGGCTGGGGCCTTTCGCGCCGCCGCCGCTCCAGCAGGTCGCCCCGCAGCCCCAGCAGGAAAGCCTGCATCTCCCCGCTCCTGTAGTCGGCGTAGGTCCAGGGCTGCGGGCGGTAGCGGCCGCGCTCGAACAGCAGGGTGATCTCGGCGTACAGCCCCGGTGCGACGGCGATGCGGTGGCGGCCGTACTTTGCGGTCGCCAGAACCAGGGAGCTCTCCGACAGCAGCCCCGGATCGATGTTGGCGCTCCGCCGCCGGCCCCGGCCGCCGTCTTCCAGCCCCAAGCGCCGCTCGATCTCCATGGCCCGCCCCTTCAGTTCCGCGAGGCGGTGGGGGGGCACCAGATCCGCAAAGGCAAGGACCTGCTTGCAGAGGTCCCCGCCCATTTCCTCCTCGTAGTAGCTGGTGTAGTCGAACCGGTAGACGGGACCCCGGCGGCCGACGGGACCGATCTCATTCTCCAGTTCGGCGGCGACGCCGTCGAGCAGCGGGGGCCGGGCCATGACCGCGCACAGCGCCAGCACCGGCAGCTCCGGTTCAAGCGCTAGCGGCATGAGCCGGGCTCCCCGGCCCGCTTGACGGTCCGCGGCCGGGCCTTACTGTACGGCATTCCGCAACCGCTCATCCGCAACCCACGGACCTTTCCATGACCGGCGTATCCCGGGAAACCCTCGAAAAGCTCCAGGTTCCGAGCACCGCCACCCTGACCTCGGTGCTGAAGGCGCACGGCCTCGGCAACACCTTCATGCGGGGAGTCGAACCCCTGCTCCCCGGAATGAAGATGGCCGGGCCGGCGTACACGCTGCGCTACATCCCGGCGCGCGAAGACCTCGACTCCGGCGAGGTCGACAACCTCACCGACCCGCAGCGCGTCGGCATTGAACGGCTGGCCGCCGGGGAGGTTTTCGTCATCGACGCCCGCGGCGAGACCTCGGCGGGCACCATGGGCAACATCCTGGCGACGCGGATTCACGCCAGGGGCGGCGCCGGCATCGTCACCGACGGCGCCTACCGGGACTCCCCGGCGATCGCCGAAATCGGCATCCCGGCGTACGCGGCGGCGATGAACGCCCACAGCAACAAGACCATTCACCATCCCAGCGAGATCCAGGTACCGGTCGCCTGCGGCGGGGTCGCCGTGTTTCCCGGAGACATCGTCGTCGGCGACAGCGAGGGAGTGGTCGTCATCCCGCGGCATCTCGCCGACACCGCTGCCGCCGAGGCGGAGGAGATGGAGGAGAGAGAGGACTTCATTCTCGAGCGCATCCGCTCCGGGGCGAGCATCGTCGGCAACTACCCCCCGGACGAGCGCACCCTCGCCGAGTTCGAGGAGTGGAAGCGCCGGCGGCGGCGGTAGCCCGGAATTCACGCCACCAGCATGGCGGCGCCGAAGACCCCGGCGCTGTCCCCGAGCTGGTTGCGGGCGATCCGCGTCTCGCAGCGGTCGTTGAACATCCACCGGGCGAGCCGCCCGGGACCCTCGCTGTACAGCAGGCCGACGTTGCTGACGCCTCCCCCCAGGACGACGACGTGGGGGTCGAGCAGGTTGACGACCACCGCCAGCGCCCTGCCGAAGTAGTCGAGCAGGCGCTCGACCGTGGCCGTGGCGTGCGGGTCCGAGCCCAGGCGATGGAGATCGACGATTTCGGCCAGTGAGCGGCGCCGGCCGGCCCCCTGCGCGTAGAAGCGCTCGAGATGGGGGCCCGAAAGAAAGGTCTCGACGCAGCCGCGGCGGCCGCAGTAGCAGTCCGGCCCGGCGGGGTCGAGGAGGTTGTGGCCCCACTCCCCGGCGATACCCTGGCAGCCGTAGAGGACGCGGCCGTCGACCACGACGCCTCCGCCGACTCCCGTTCCCATGATGATGCCGAATACCGTCTCCGCCCCCCGGCCGGCTCCCAGGGCCGCCTCGGCCAGGGCGAAGCAGTTGGCGTCGTTGGCCATGGCGATCTCTACGCCGAGCTCGGTTTCCAGGTCGGCGCGCAGCGGCTCCCCGATCAGGCAGGTGGTGTTGCTGTTCTTGATCAGCCCGGTCTCCGGATCGAGGACCCCCGGGGTTCCGATGCCGATTGCCCGCGGGGCCTCGCCGACCTCCGCCTTCATGTCCTCGACCAGCCCGCAGATGCGGCGGCGCACCTGGACGTAACCCCCCTCGGCCCCGGTCGGCACGCGCAGCCGGCACAGCGGTTCGGCCGAGTCCCGCGAGGGCAGCACGACGCCCTCGATCTTCGTTCCCCCGAGGTCGATGCCCCATACCAGGTCAGCCATGGCTCACCCTCCCGCCGCCCCGGCCAGCGGCTCTTCCTCGATGACCCGCATCTGCATCCACTTGCCCTGCCGGAAGCGCCAGTAGAAGATGCCCGACGCGGTGATGATGTAGGCGCACAGGAAGCCCCACAGGACGTAGAGGCTGGCGTCGAAAAGGACGTGCGCCGCGTACGCAGGTATGAGCATGACCAGCCAGCCCGCGGCGAAAGCGGCGAAAAGGATGAAGCGCGTGTCGCCGGCCCCCTTCAGGGCCGCGGTGAAAATTATGTAGCCGGCGTCGAAAAGGCAGTACAGGGCGACGATGTTGAGCAGCAGCAGCGCCATCTCCCTCGCGGCCTCGAAGTCCTCACCCGACGCCCCGATGCCGTACGGCATCAGGAACCACTGCGGCACGGTGAAATAGGCCAGCGCCATGGCGCCCATGTAAAGCTGGGCGAGGTGCAGGCCGGACCAGGTCGCATAGGCGGCGGCTTCCGGCCGGTTCTGTCCGAGACGCTGTCCCACCATCGTCGACACGGCGATGCCGGCGCCGATGAGCGGCATGAAGGCCAGGGTGTTGATGTTGAAGGCGAGGTTTGTCGCGGTGAGCTCGAGAATCCCGGCGCGGCCCACGATGAGGATGAAGAGGGCGAACGACATCATGTCGAACATGAAGTTGACGCCGTTGGGCCCGCCGAACCGCAGCAGGCGGCCGAACAGGTCACGGTCGAAGCGCCAGCCGGAAAGGGTGGCGAATTCGCGCCGGTACCTTTCCTGCAACAGCAGTGCGCAGAAAACCAGGGCGGCGAACACCTCGGCGAGGTTGGTCGCCCAGGCGGCGCCTCGAATTCCCCAGGCCGGCAGCCCCCACTTGCCGAAGATGAGGCCGTAGTCGAGAACGATGTTAACCGCGGTGGCGGCGACGTTGACGTTGAACACCATCCAGGTCCTCCCGCGGCCGCTGTAGAAGCAGGACAGGGCGGTGGCCAGGATCAGCGGCGGATGGCCGAAACAGAGGATGCTGAAGTAGGTCACCTCCTGTTCCCGGATCGACGCCTCGTGGCCGATGAGGTCGAAGATCGGTTGCGCCAGGAGGATGAGGATGCCTGCGGCGGCGGCGCTGATGACGGCGAGGTAGCCGCCCTGCCAGAGGGCCGGACCGACGCGCCGGCGCCGTCCCGCGCCGTTGTACTGGGCGACGAAGGTGTTGACGTACGAGGCGACGCCGATGAAGAAGCTGGCGAAGACGAAGTTCGTCATGCCGCCGGGCAGCGCTGCCGCCATCGCCTCCGTCGAATACCAGGTGAGGAACATGCGGTCGACGAAGTGCTGGACGCTCCAGGCCGCGGTGCTGAGGATCAGCGGGAACGCGATGACGAGGAACTCGCGGTAACCGCCCTCGGCGCGCCAGCGCTCGACAAGGTAGTTGATCAAACGGTATGAGATCCTTCGGCGGCCGGCTTCCGGGGGCCGCGGATTTCTTGCAGGGAGGGGATGGTTTCGTAGTTTCTGCGGCCCGTCGCAGGCGTTCCCGGCGAAGCGGCAGGCAAGCCGGTTAATCTAATCCATCCACCCCGTTTTCTCATGGGCAAAAAGAAGGCCAAAAGCACGGAGCGGTCCGCGTTCGGACTGACGATCCTCAAGAAATCACACCCCCGGATGCGGGCCCTGAGCAGGGAAAACGAGCCGGAAATCCACGGCGACCGGTTCTGGAAGACCAGCTTCCTGGTAATGGACTACCTGCGGCGCCAGGGCCTTCCGGAGCAGGCGAAGGTGATGGAACTCGGCTGCGGCTGGGGGTTGGCCGGCATCTACTGCGCCAGGGAGTTCGGCGCCAGCGTCACCGGAGTCGACGCCGACCCCAACGTGTTCCCCTACATGCACCTCCACGCCGAGATCAACGGCGTCGACCTGTCGCACCGGAGATCGCGCTTCGAGAATCTCAAGAAAAAGCAGATGGCGGGGTACGACCTGATTATCGGCGTCGAGATCTGTTTCTGGGACGAGATGATCGACCCGCTCTACAAGGCGATCCGCAAGGCTTTGAAGGCGGGGGTGCAGCAGATTGTCATCGCCGACCCCGGGAGGCCCCCGTTCGACGAGGTGTGCGAGAGGGCGCAGAAGAAGCTCGGCGGCGAGATCAAGGAGTGGTCGGTCGAAGAGCCGAAGGCAAGCGGCTGGCTGCTGATAATCGGAAGCCTCCCGGTGAAAGGCTCCTCCCTGCGCTTCCCCTCGACCTCCTGACCTTTGCGCCTGCCCGCGCTAGAACCAGTTGGCCTTGTCGACGACGTTTGCCAGCTGCTCGCCGCGGGCGAAGCGCCGGCAGTTCTCGACCTGCAGCTCGAAGCGGCGCTCCTCCAGGTAGGGCCCGGACGCGGCGGTGTGGGGAGTCATCAGGAAATTCGGCGCCGTCCACAGCCGGTGCCCCGGCGGCAGCGGCTCGATCTCGAAGACGTCGAGAGCGGCGCCGCCGATCTTCCCTTCGTACAGGGCGTCGGCGAGATCTTCGATGACGACGTTGGCGCCCCGTCCTATGTTGATGAGAATGCCGCTGGTCTTCATGCACCCGAGCCGCTGTCTGTCGATGAGCCGCTCCATCTGCGGCGTCTGCGGGGCCGTCATAATGACGAAATCCCCGCGGCCGAGCTGTTCGTCGAGCGCCTCCGGGGAGTACAGCTCGTCGACCCCTTCGGGCGCCTCGGCAACCCGCGGATCGATGCCTATCACGTGCATGCCGAAGTGGGAGCAGTGCCGGGCGGCTTCCGAACCGATGCCGCCGACTCCGATGATGACGGCCGTGGCCTCGGGAAGGTGAATCGACGCACCCCCTTCGCCGCCGGGACGCCACTCCCCCCGCTGCTGCGCCGGAAGATAGACGTGCAGGTGGCGGGCGAACGCCAGCACGAAGGCCATGACGTGAACGCCGATATGGTCGGAGTAGATGCCGCGCGTGTTGGTGACGACGACGTCGCTGGCGACCAGCTCGGGAAAATAGAAGCTCGGGGCGGGGCCGGCGGCAGGGCACGCCAGCCATTTCAGGCCGCCCGCGGCCGCCAGCAGCTCGGGGTCCATGAATCCGAAGGCGGCCGGCGCATCGGCCAGCTGCTCGAGCGCCCGGGCGCGCTCCTCGCAGACGACGACGTTCGCCTCGGGAACCGCCGCTTCGATTCTGGCGGCCATGCGGTGCAGGAAGTCGCCCGGAGGCGGCAGAAGCACGAATTTGAATGACATCGATCGACCTTTCTGCAGAAATCAGCTCGGTCCGGAGGGGCGGTTAATAATCGCAATCCGCCGCCACTGTCAAACTTCACCCGCCCTGCGAGGAACCATGACGGACGTCACCATCTACCACAACCCCGACTGCAGCAAGAGCCGCGAGACCCTCGGGCTGCTGCGCGAGCGCGGCATCGAGCCGACGGTCGTCGAGTACCTGAAATCCCCCCCCGACGAGGAGACCCTCGAGCGCCTCCTGCGCCTCCTGGAGATCGGGCCGGCGGACCTGCTGCGCTCGAAAGAGGAGGAGTACGCCGACCTCGGCCTCGCCGCCAGGCTCGACGACCGCGAGGCCCTGATCGCGGCGATGGCCGCCCACCCGATCCTGATCGAGCGCCCGATAGTCGTCGCCGGCGACCGCGCCCGCCTCGGACGGCCTCCGCATCAGGTGCTGGAAATAATCTGACTTACGAGACGCGACCCCGCGGAATGCGCACGGACATGAAGCTCGGGTTCCTCGCTTCCGGCAGCGGCACCAACATGCAGGCGATCCTCGACGCCTGCAGGGACGGGCGCCTGCCCGCCGAGCCGGTGGTCGCGGTCGGAAACAACTCGCGGTCCCGGGCGCTGGAGCGGGCCCGCCGCCAGGGGATCCCGGCGTTTCACCTTAGCAGCCGCACCCACCCCGACCCGGACGCGCTCGACGCCGCCATCGCCTCGGTGCTGGGCCGCTGCGGCGCAGACCTCGTCTGCCTGGCGGGGTACATGAAGCTGGTCGGCCCGCGCACGCTGCGTGCCTTCGAGGGCCGGATCCTCAACATCCACCCGGCGCTGCTGCCGAAATACGGGGGCCGCGGATACTACGGCAGGGCGGTCCACGAGGCGGTGCTCGCCTCCGGCGATACCGAGACCGGGGCAACCGTGCACCTCGTCGACGCGCTCTACGACCACGGCCCGGTCCTTGCCCGGGTCCGGGTCCCGGTACTGGCCGGGGACACCCCCGAAACCCTGGCGGGGCGCGTCCTGGAAAAGGAGCACCACCTGTTCCCCGACACCCTGCGGAGAATCGCCGCCGGGGAGATCAAGCTTCCGTAGCCGGGCGCCCCCCGCCCAGCCTGAACCGTCTCGGGTCACCGAGGCGCGGCGCC
>JAPOZF010000466.1 GCA_026706165.1 Gemmatimonadota bacterium | reverse complement strand
TGTCGAGATATTTCTGCGACAGGACACTACGGGACTTCGGGCAACACCGAAACCGCGTCAACCCCGCGGAACTTCTCCAGCTGGCCCAACAGGTAATCGTACTGCTCGCCCCCGGGGGGCTCGATCTTCAGGGCGAGCTCCATCAGGGCGGTGGCGCGCGGACGCTGTCCGAGCAGGAACAGCAGTTCGGCGTAAGTATCGAGGTAGACGACGTTGTCCGGATCGCTCTTGACGGCGCGCAGCGACAGGTCGAGAGCCCGTTCCAGCTCTACCCCTTCCTCGGCGTAGAGCCAGGCGAGATTGTTGAGGGTCAGCGGCGTCTCCTCCCCTCGAAGGGAACGCTCGTAGTACTCGATTGCCCGTTGCCGCGCCCCGATCCCATAGTAGATCATGGCGATGTGGGAGGCGGTCGCCGCCGGTGCCTCCGAAGCGGCCAGGGCCTCCTCGAACCGGAGCCCGGCATCCTCTTCGAGGCCTTGCCTGAGACGGCATTCCCCCAGCAGCAGCAGAGTGTACTCCTCGTCCCCGCCCGGCAGCGCCTTCCGCAGCACCGCGGCGCAGTCCTCGAAGCGTTCCTGCCGCAGGTAAATCCTGCCGAGCTGGACGAGGGCGAAGTCCCGGGCACCGCTGTCGATACTGTCTGAAGGGGCGATCGCCTCTTCGAGGAGCTCCAGGGCGGCCCCCTCTTCATCCAGCCCCCGATGGGCCCACCCCAGCCCGGCGCGGACGTGCCAGTTGTCGGGGTACTCTGCGCGCAGCTCCTTCAGGGCGTCACGCGCCAGGTCGAGCCGGTCCTCCTGGAGGCAGATCTCCCGCAAGGTCGCGAACAGGCGGGGGTTGTCCGGCTCGATCAGGATGGCGCCCTGCAGCTGCTCCACGGCGCTTTCTACATCCCCGAGCCCGAGATGGGCCAGAGAGGCCAGCAGCCGCGGCACGGTGGCTTCGCCATCCTCGCGCCGCGCTCTCTCCGCCTCCAGCAAGGCGCGCTCGTAGTAACCCTGCTCGAGAAAGCGACGGGCGAGAAACTCGTGGTCGACGGCGGTGCCGCCGCAGTGGTTCTCGATGACGAAAACACCGGTCAGGGAAAACACCATGGGCGCGGCGCGCAGCACCGTTCAGTACTCGTTCCGGTGGGTGTAGACGTTGAGCAGCAGGCCGATGGCAATCCAGTTCGCCAGCAGGGAAGAGCCACCGTAACTCAGGAACGGAAGCGGCAGTCCGGTAACCGGCATCACCCCGATGGTCATGCCGACGTTGACGAAAACGTGGAAAGTGAACATCGACGCCAGGCCGATCGCCATCAGGCTGAAATACCGGTTGCTCGCCATCGTGCCGATGTAGAGGGAGCGGCAGATTGCGACGAGAAACAGCGTCAACACCAGAAGAACGCCGCCGAAACCGAGCTCCTCGCCGATGACGGAGAAGATGAAGTCGGTGTGGGCCGCGGGAAGGAACTCGTACTTCGCCTGCGTTCCTTCGAGGAATCCCTTGCCGGTCAGGCCCCCCGACCCGATGGCGATTTTGGACTGGATGATGTTCCAGCCGGCACCGTGCGGATCGCTCTCCGGATCGAGCATCGTCAGGATGCGGGTTTTCTGGTAATCGCGAATGACCTCCGACCACAGGTACAACCCGGCGGTCAGGTTGACGGCCAGCAGGGCCAGGGTCGCCCACAGCCGCGCCACCACCAGGTGGATGCCGATCGAGCTGGCGATGATGAAGAAGGCGTACAGGATGACGGCGTTGTCCGGCCCCCACAACGGCTCGAACGAGAAGATCACGCTGAGCACGGGAGCGATGATGATGATCATGTGCGAGGGCCTCATCCCCGCCCAGTAGATCATCGAAAACAACGACCCGCCCATGGCGACGGCGGTACCCAGGTCCGGCTGCTTGGCGACCAGGCCCATCGGGGCGAGGATAAGCGCCATGACCATCACGAACGGCTTGGCGCCGTTGATCTGCTCGGCGTTGGTGTCCCCCAGGCAGCGGGCAAGGGCGAGCACGGTGGTCACTTTTACCAACTCGCTCGGCTGCAGGCGAAACGGACCGATGGCAAGCCAGCGCGCAGGTTCACCCGCGCCCCAGACAAGGACTGCGGCCAGCAGAAGGAGCGAACAACCGTATGCCGGGTACGCCAACCCGTAGACGAGGCGCTCCGGCACGTAGACGATAAGGGCGGCAACCAGCATCGAGCAGAAGGCGAACAGCGCCTGATCCATCCA
Source organism: Gemmatimonadota bacterium (assembly GCA_026706165.1). Next base: position 130 of record JAPOZF010000466.1, on the reverse strand, counting down.
GACGTCCGAGCCGCTGGCGGCGCTGTGGATCATGAATACCCCCAAGACGACCATCGCCGCGACAGGCGCAATCAGGAGCAGGTCGAAATCGCGAGCCGTCTTCACGTTCCCGGGCTCCTTCCGCTCCCGC
>JAPOZF010000549.1 GCA_026706165.1 Gemmatimonadota bacterium | reverse complement strand
GGTGGTCCAGGTCTCGATGGACCACCTGTTCGGACGATGGGACGAGGAGGAGTTCGCCCGCATCCAGCAGAACATCGACTCCGGCCGGCGAATCGATCCGGAGCTGTGGCAGTGAACGAGTTCCTGATCGATACCAATATCTATTCGCAGGCAATGCGTGCGGAACCGGAGGTGGTGTCCCTGCTTCGCCGGGCCTCGCGAATCGTTTTCAGCTCGATCAGCATCGGGGAGCTGTTGTCCGGTTTCAAGGGAGGGGCACGGGAACAAAAAAACCGCGGGGAACTTGCGGAGTTCCTCGATTCTCCACGCGTGTCGGTTTGTTCCGTCAGCGAGGATACAGCCGAGTTCTATGCGGAGATCCTCGACAGGTTGAGAACCGCGGGAACTCCCATCCCGACGAACGACGTCTGGATTGCTGCCCAGGCAATGGAGCAGGGTCTGCGGCTCGTCTCGCTGGATCGCCACTTCGCATCGGTGGCCGGACTGCTTCTTCTTTCACCCGAGGAATCGGATATCCAGGCCAGCAGCGAAGAACCGAACGAACAAACCGAAGGCGATTCGGGCACCGAACAGCCCCGGTAGGTTGGCCGCCTTCCCAGCTTGAACGGCCCGGCGGTTGTCCCCCCTGTCCCTTTCCCTCCGCCGCGGCGATATCTACACTTTCCCCGCTTTTCCGGGAGATACCGCATGATCCGCCTGAACGAACAGCAGCTCAGCTTCTTCGACACCTTCGGCTACCTGGCCCTGCCCGGGCTGATGGCCGACTGCATCGACGAGATCACCGACGCCTTCGAGGAGGTCTGGACCGAGCGCGGCGGGGGCCACGACGGCAAGCCCCACGACGGCACACGGCGCTCCTGCATCGTGCCCTTCATCGACCAGCACGAGCGCCTCTGCGCCCTGCTCGACGACCCGCGCATCGAGGGGCTGCTCGCCAGCCTGCTCGGCGACGACTTCAACTACAGCAGCTCCGACGGCAACTACTACGCCGGCGACACGCAGTGGCACTCCGACGGCTACCAGAAGGAGGTCCGCTTCGTCAAGATCGCCTTCTACCTCGACCGCCTGACCCGCGAGACCGGCTGCCTGCGGGTGATCCCCGGCAGCCACCGGAGCGGCGACCGCTACGCCGAGATGCTCGAGGCGAACGCGCGCAACTCGCAGGAAGAATGGGGGATCTCGGGAGACCAGGTGCCGGCGGCCGCCCTCGAGATCGTCCCGGGAGACGTCGTCGTCTTCCAGCACAACCTCAAGCACGCCGCTTTCGGGGGCGGCCACCGCCGCCGCATGTTCACCATCAACTGCATGGTGCGCGTCCCCGAGGAGGGGATCGACCTCGTCAGGAGCGACCTGGCCAGCCTCGCCCGCTTCTGGATGGAGAGCGCCTACGGCGAGAAGATGCTGGCCACCGCCGGCCCGCGGCGCATGGTGCACCTCGAGCAGAGGAAGGCCAACGACGGCCACCTCAAGGAACTGACGGCGAAGGCGCGGGCGGAAATGTCCGAGCCGTCGCGGGGATAGGGATCATGAGCGACAGCTACGAATTCAAGATGGGGATGTACCTCGGCGAGCTGCAGCAGCCGTTCGAGGAATCGCTGGACACGGCGCGCGACCTCGGGGCCCGCTACGTCTGGTGCGGCACCCACTCCCAAAACCGCAGCATCTACGAGCTGCCCGACGACGAGATCGACAGGGCCGCCGGGCAGGTGGCGGCGCGCGGCCTCGAGTTCTTCCTGCTCGACGGGGCCGGGCTGTTCAAGACCGTGCACCTCGCCGAGCTCGAGCCGGGAAGGATGCTGGAGCACGATCAGTTCAAGGAGCATTTCGACAAGCTGCAGCGGGCGATGGAGGTCTCCGCCCGCCTCGGGATCTCCGCGGTCGGCTGCAGCAGCTTCGCCTGGCCGGCCGAGTACACCGGCGGCAAGCCGACCTGGCCGATGCGCTGGGCAACCCGCGGCGGCATCATCTCCGACGGGGACATGGCCAAGCTCGTCGAGGCCTGCTCGATGTTCGCCGACCTCGCCGAGAAGCACGACGTCGACGTCGCCTTCCTGATGATGCAGTGGAACTACGGCAACACCAGCCGCAACTTCCGCCGCATCGTCGAGGCGGTCGGCTCGCGGCGCTTCAAGGTGCTGTGGTGTCCTGCCGACAACTTCAACTGCGGCGAAGTCGACAACGCCAGCGCCGGGTTCGAGAACCTGCGCCCCTACCTGCACGGCGTGCACGCAAAGGACCTGCGCACCATCGACGGCTCCAAGCTCGAGTTCGATTACACCCCGATCGGCGAGGGGGACGTCGACTACCCGACGATCCTGCGCAACCTGCGCGACAACCGCTGCGACGTCGTCCTGTCGA
>JAPOZF010000459.1 GCA_026706165.1 Gemmatimonadota bacterium | reverse complement strand
GCAAAGGGGAGGTGGGTGTGGTCGTGGAGGAATTCCTCCCACTTCCCCAGGCAGGCCATCAACTCACGGGGGGGAGGAGGAACGTACCTCGCATCCTCGAGGGCGCTTCCGGGCGGACCGATCCAGTTCTGGGTGCGGCGAAACTCTCCCAATGCCGCCGTGTCTCCCCGGACTCCCCGCATCAGACGCTCGTGCAGCTCCCGCACCAGACGCAGCGAGAGGGGCAACGTGTACAGGCGCCCTATCCCGTACTCCAGCGCGACCACGTAGTTGGCGACCTCCTGCAGATCGGCTGCATCCCCGTCTACCTTTGCCCCTGCCCGCGCGGCAAGCAGTTGGCCCAGGGTAGCCTGCGTTCCCTCGATGCGGCTGGAAAGCACTGCTTCCCGGTGCAGGAAGGCCCTGATGAACAGGTGCGGATTGGACACCGGCCTGCCTTCCCCGGCGAGCCGGCCCACCGCCCGGTCGGCGCGGGAGAGCGCGGAAACCAGCTCTGGGTCCCAGGCAATCGAGGGCGGCAGGGGGGCCGGGACGAAGGCGTGGTACCCACCCGGGCCCTCGATGAGGCGGCCTGGGGGTTGATGTTTTTCAGCCATGCCAAGTGTCAGCGCCTTCCCCTGTTTTCAGGCGCGAAAACAGGATGGGCTCTTGTTAGCGGTAATTGCGGATTGCGCTAACAACATAACCGCGGCGAATGAATGAGGGAAGTTCACGTGCTTCTCATGTGAACCGGAGAAAAGCCGGTTGGCCTCATTTTCCCAGGAAGCGGAGGTCCGGAACGGAGAACTTTTTCGACCGGAAAGTTCTTGGAGAGAACCAGGTAACGAACGGGATGAAGGGGACTACCCGGCGGCCTTCCGTACGTCGATTCTGCCGGTCACCGCTGCCGAGATGAGGGCCGTGCTGTGGTTCATCGGCTGAACATGGAAGGTTTCGTGGTTACGCCCTCTTTTGTTTCTGGACTCGACGCCTGCATTGGAGTCCGCCAGCCGATACGGCGAATCAGGATGCGACGTTCGCGGCCCCCAACCCGGTGGAGGCGCACCTGTCACTCGTCGAGCCGGACCTCGCGGCCGGTTCGGGCCGACTCGTACACGGAATCCTGTATGAGCTGCAGGTTGCGGATCTCGCGAGGGGTTTGCGACGGCTCGGTCCCCTGGCGGATGGCGGTGACGAACCGGGTGATCTCCCGGTTCACGCTGTCACCCCAGGAATGGTACCGTCCCGGTTCGGCGTAGTCGGTGGGGGTGCGGTCGACGATCTCCCCGCCCTCGTCCATCAGCACCGACAGCGGGTCGAAACAGATGGTGCCGCGCTCGCAGATCATCTCGAAGCTGTAGTGGGCCTCCAGCCGGTCGTGGGCCCAGGTGCCTTCGAGGACGAAGGTGGCGCCCGTATCGAGACGGATGTGGGCCGCGGCGATGTCCTCGACGTCGTACCGGTCCCGCTCCTCGGCGTTCGGCGCGGTCTCGGCCCGTTTGTGCGGGAACATCCGGTGGGTCGAACCGGACACCGAGACCAGGCCGGGGCTTCCCGCGACCCAGAGCGCCACGTCGGTTATGTGAATCGCCGTCGAAGCCAGGGCTCCGCCGGCGGCGGTATCCCTGATGTAATGCGGCCCCCACCAGGGAATGGATTGATAGTAGGTCCAGGCGCGGATGTAGGCGGGCTTTCCGAGCTTCCCCGAGGCCACCAGTTCCCTGAGGATGCCGGCTTCCAGCATGTGGCGCATGTTGGTGCCGACCTGGATCATGCGCCCGCCCCGCTCCGCGGCCGCCAGCATCCGGTCCGCCTCGGCGACGTTCATCGCGAACGGCTTCTCGCACAGGACGTGGGCCCCGGATTCCAGCGCCGCTACGGCGATCTCGCAGTGCGTTCGCGGCATGGTGGCGACGCTGACGAGGTCCAGATCCCCCGGCTCCAGCATCTCGCGGAAATCCGCGGCGGTGCGCGCCCCCGGAAAGCGCTGTCCGGCCTCGGCGAGCGTCTCCTCCTTTATGTCGCACAGGGCCGCCACCTCGACGGTCTCCGCCATGCGGCCGTAGGCCTCCAGATGGCTTTTCCCCATGGCCCCCAGGCCGATCACCCCTGCCCGCAGCTTCTCCATCCTGTTCCTTTCTCTCCGTTACGCCTTCTTCTTCGCGGCGGCCTTCTTCTTCGCCTTTTTGGCCTTGGGTTTCGTCTTCTTTGCTGACGGTCCGGCAACCGACTGCAGGAACTTCACCACTTCCGCCGCCTCCTTGCCTCCCTTCCTGGCATGGGTCATCAGGGCGATGCCGTGTGGCCCTTTCTCGTTGACGACCGCGGGGTTGTCGGCCACCACCGCCTGCACGATCTCGAGCTTGCCCAGCATGGCCGCGGCGAACAGG
>JAPOZF010000017.1 GCA_026706165.1 Gemmatimonadota bacterium | reverse complement strand
GTGTCCCGTCGCAGAGATAGATTGACAAAATCGGGATGCCGAGGCGCCCGGCTCACAAGGCGCCTGAGCGAGTCGTACCGAGGGTGTACGGCGAGCGAAGGCAACGCCGTGAGCCGGGATGGATCGGCATCCCGATGTCGAGATATTTCTGCGACGGGGCACTAGGGACCGGGGGCCTTGCCGTGGTCGTTCCTGGCGCGGCGGCGCCACTCGGCGCGCATCCTGGCGAGCAGCGGGTCGTCGGGAAGGGCATTCTCCCAGTCGGCGAACACCTCGCGGGCCGCGGGGAGGTCGCCGACCCGCATGTGCAGCCGCGCCAAGCGGTGGTAGGCGCGGTTGTTGCCGGGGGCCAGGCGGATCGCCTCGGCGAAGATCGGAATCGCCTTCTCCTGCCGGCCCGCCCGTTCGAACAGCTCGCCGGCGACGATGCGGTCCCGGTGCAGGGGTCCGAAGCTCAGGGCCTCCTCGATCCAGACCAGCCCCTCGTCGCGGCGGCCCATCCCGAACAGCAGCTCCCCGAGGCGCATGCGGAAGCGGCAGCTGCGCTCCGGCCCGAGCCCGGGCCTGGTCATGGCCTCGCGGTACGACGCCTCGAGGTAGTCGGCGTACTCCTGCTTCTCGGGCGAGGACAGGGGGGGCGGCGAGTCCGGCACCCGGATCCAGTGGTCGGTGAAGTCCATGCCGGCGAAGGCGTTCTCCTGCATCGGCATGTGGCAGGAGACGCAGTCGGAGGAGAGGTCGACGGGCTCGCTGGTGTGGTCGCTCTCCGGGTCGTGGCAGCGCAGGCAGGAACTGTTGTAGTCGTCGCGCCCCGGGTCGGCGTTGCGGTGCGGGTCGTGGCAATCGAGACAGCTCAGGGTCTCCTCGGGCGGCGACAGGCGGAAACAGTCGCTGAGCATGGTGCCGGCCCCGGCGTGGCGGGCGAGTCTGGCTTCCCGCTTCATCGCCGTCAGGGGCTCGATGTCGCCGGCCCGCCGGTGGCACTGGGCGCAGAACTGCGTCTGGGCGGCGGCGGCAAAGCGCCCCGGATTCAGTATGTAGAGGGAGTCGCTGCCGCTCGTGACCGCGTCGACGTGGGCGCTGCCGGGCCCGTGGCAGCGCTCGCAGTGGACCCCGAAAACCGAGCGGGCCGGATCGACCTCCTCCTCCCAGACCACCCGGGTGGTGTGGCAGTCGAAGCAGATCCGGGTCTCCTCGGGAGGGCGCACGTACCCGACCGGGTCGGGATGCTGCGTCGATCCCGGGGTCATGATCCAGCTGTCGAAGACGTACGACCAGGTCACCCGCAGCTCGCGGCTCCGCCTGCCGGGCTCGAGGGTGACCGGGGTGATCGCGTGGCGCCCCGAGCCGAAGACGGCGTGAACCGGCGCCCTTGCCAGTCCGCCGCTTTTCGTCGGTCCCTCCAGCCAGACCTCGTCTCCGTCGCGGCGGTAATGCGGGGGACGGGGAGCCTCGGAGGCCTCCCACTCGGGCCAGCGGACCGGCAGCTCGAGGGCCGCGGCCGAGAACCAGGTGTCGGCGTTGTCGGCGGTGACCAGCTGTCCGGTGAGGAACATGTTGCTGCGCGGCTGCAATTCCGCCTCGGTTGTATGGCAGTCGGCGCAGCGCCCCGAGCCGACGAACTCCGCCTCGTACGGCAGCTGGATGCCCCCCTCCCCGAAGCCGGAGAGGACGGCCTCGCTGCCCGCGGAAGCCCCGGGACCGGTCCGGGGGGTGCCCGCCGCGGTGGCCGCGGTCGATGCGAGGATCGGCAGAAGGAGAAGGAGGAGCGGCGGGGGTGTGGAGGAAGGGAATCTCATACGCGGGGGTGAAACGCCTTGCGGATGGACCTTGCGCCCGAACCCGGAGACCGCCTGAGAAAGGCACCTTCCGCCATGGGCGATTGCGTGCCCTCAATATAGCCCTCCCCGCGGCGTTTCCGACACCGGAGCAACCGGGTCCACTCCCCGCCCGGGATTTCCCCGTACGTCCCCGGGGGGCGCATCCGATCCGCAGGGTCCGGCTGTCGAGGCGGGATCCGGGCAGCAGCTCTCTTTACGAGCCCCGGGCAGGCGCCCCGGATCGCCCCGGATAAGCCGCCGAGGCGGGATCGGGCAGCCGTTCACATGCGGGAGGTGCCGGAGCCGTGCGCCGTTCGCCCTCGCGAGTCGTGCGAACTCTCGACGGGACGACAAGGAGGCCGAGGGTTGATCAGTGCCGCCCCAGAAGGTATATGAGAGGCCCGGCGGATGGCGGGGAATGACCCCGGCCTCCCTTGCCCGTTGATTGAGTTGCTCTGCAGGCGGCCGCCCGGGCTGGCCGCAGCCCGGATGGGGTTGTCGAGTAGAATCGTCCAGTTACCCAAACGAAACCCTCACCAGAACCGGACGTG
>JAPOZF010000592.1 GCA_026706165.1 Gemmatimonadota bacterium | reverse complement strand
CTTCGACAACTGGTGCCGGGCGGTGCGCTCCGGCAACACCTTCGCCAGCACCGGGGCGATGATCGACCTGCAGGTCGAGGGGCGGGGGATGGGGGAGGAGATCCACCTGCCCGGAAACGGCGGCACCGTCGAGGTCGAGGCGACCGCCGAGTCGGTCTGGCCCCTGACCGCGGTCGAGCTGATCGTCAACGGCGTTCCCGACGTGCGCGAGACCGCGCACGGGCCGACGACGAGGATCACCCTGCGCCACAAGCTGACGACGGAGAAGCCCTGCTGGGTGGCGGCCCGCTGCTGGGGCCCGCACCTGACCGACGCCGGCCCGGTGATGGCCCACTCGTCGCCGGTCTACGTCAGCGTCGGCGGCCGGGAGGCCTTCGAGCCGGCGGACGGCCAGTACCTGATGACGCACATGGAAGGGGGCATCACCTGGGCGCAGCGCATCGGGGTCTTCCGGGAGGAGGCGGTCAGGGAGCGGCTGATCGCCCTGTTCAGGGAGGCGCAGGAAGAGCTGGGCCGCCGGGCGGGGTAGCGGCCCCGGGATAGAGGAACCTCAGGCCTCGAAGGCGAGCACCCGCAGGGGAATCGCGTCGGTCTTCAGGGCCGGCAGCTGGATCGCCGTCACGTAGACCCGGCTCGAGCGCAGCTCGCCGAGGTTGGCGAGGCTCTCGATCAGCGGGATCCCCCGGTCGAACAGGGTGTGGTGGTTGGGCAGGTCCCGGCGCCCGGCCACCTCGAGGCCGGGTGAATCGATGCCCACCAGCCTGACGTCCGGGGCCACCAACCACTCCAGGGCTTCGGTCGAGGGGAACGGGTGCCCTGTTCCGCCGCCTTCCTCCGGTCCCAGTCGAAGTGCATGAAGAGGATGTCGCCGCGCCGGACGCCTCCCGCTTTCGCCGCCGCTTCCTGCACCACCTCCGGCTCCAGCGGCCTCCCCCAGGGCACCTCCGTCAGATCGAGCACCACCGCCTCTCCGAAGAAGCGCTCCACCGGCACCTCCCCGACGGAGGCGCCGTTCTCGACCGCGTGCAGGGGCGCCTCGACGTGGGTGCCGGCGTGGCCGCTCAGGCGCAGGGTTGTCACCACGTACCAGCGGCCCTCCGGCGGCGCGCTTTCCGGGTCGGAGACGATGCTCTCGATATCGGTTTCGTAGCGGAACCAGGGGTGCTGGTCCGGTCCGGTGTCGAGGGGCCGCGACAGGTCGACGACGCGGCTGTAGTTGAAGGCCGGCGCGTTCATCGCTGCCCGAACCAGGAGACGCTCACGCCCTCACCGTCAAATCGGCGAAACACCGAACTCCGGAAACGACCACGCGTTCCTGGCCTAAAGGGGAGCCGAGGCCGCGGTCTTCAGGGCCATGGCGGTTTCGGCCGGAGACTCGTACGCGGGAAGCTCTCCGGTCACCGTCACCCTGCCGTCGTATCCGGCAAGTCGGAGGGCCCGCAAGTACTCCGAGTGATCGGAAGGGTAGGTCTGCGGGCGCCCGCGTCCGGGCTCGGCTATGTGGGCGTGGGCGAGAAAGGGGCCGGCCTCGTCGAGCTCGTCGAACGACTCCCCGTTGAGCTTCATGTGGAAGAAGTCGGCCATCAGGCGGACGTTGGGGTGGCCGATCTCGCGGACCAGGGCGCAGGCGTCAGGGACCGTGTTGAGGAGGTTGGCGTCGTCGCGATTGTACGGCTCCAGGGCGGTGACGACGCCCCGGCCCGCCCCGATTTCGCCGCAGAGCTCGAGGAACTCGCGCACCTGATTCCGCGCGAGGCCGCGGTCGAAGCCGTCCGGGACCCAGCGCGATCCGCCGCTGCCGTACCCGATCACCTCCACCCCGACCGCCTGCATGCGGTCGAACAACCCGGTCACGAACTCGCGCAGGCGTGGCGGGTCGCGGTCCGGTCCGACCACCATCAGACCGCCTCCCTCCGGATCGTCGATGAAGCCGCATATGGTCTTGACGGGCAGACGGGAGGCGCCGAGTCGGCGGGCGGTCTCGCCGGCATCCTCCGCCTCGAAGCCGATCCCCGTCGGGTTCCACTCGGCGTAGTCGTAGCCCCACTCAAGGGCTGAGTCCAACTGCTCGAAACTGCCGATCAGGCATCCTATTTCCACGGTCCAGACTCTGGAGGGTTCACGGACGGCCAAGGTCCGGGCGGTTCCGGACCGGAGAGTCGATCCGCCTTTGTCGACGTCGCGGCGAATGAACCGAATACGGTCGGCGCCGGCAAGGTTGGATTGTAGCGAATGGCCAGGGTACCCGGCAACTCTCGTACCGCCGACTGCTCTCCATGGGATAGGATGAAAAATCGGATACCATCGGCCAAGTCGCCGACGGTGGCGATGACGCCGCACCGGGCTGCGGTCAGGGCGCCGGCGCTGTCCAC
>JAPOZF010000065.1 GCA_026706165.1 Gemmatimonadota bacterium | reverse complement strand
GGAAAATCGATTGAATTCGTGTCAGCAGGGAGTAGTCGCGGTTCAGATGCCCCCAGCGCATCTGAACCATGCCGATCTCCGGGTCGGTGAAGTAGTGAATGGCGCGCTGCAGCAGGTCGGGCCGGGGTACGAAGTCGGCGTCGAGAACGAGGATGAAGTCGTGCTCGGCGCGCTCGAGACCGGCGGCGAGGGCTCCCGCCTTGAATCCGGCCCGGGAATCCCTGTGCAGGTACTCGATGTTCACCCCCTCAGCAGCCAGCCGCTCCACTGCCTGGCGGGCGCGCTCCTGGGTCTCGTCGACGGAGTCGTCGAGAACCTGGATTTGCAGTCTGTCACGGGGGTAGTCGAGCTCGCCGACCGCGGTGAGAAGGCGGTCGACGACGTGGTACTCGTTGTAGAGGGGCAGCTGCACGGTCACCCCGGGAAGCTCCGGAAAGCGGGAGCGCGGGGCAGTCGAATCGCCGCGGTGCTTGAAGTACAGCCTGAGCATGAACCAGCGGTGAAAGCCGTAAAGGCTGAGTACCGCCACGATGAAGCAATAGAAGGAGAGGCAGGCAATCTGCCAGTTGTCGAGGTTCATGCTGCGGCAGCGGAGGGGCGACGGGCGGTTTTCAGGCTCGGCCGTGACAGTGTTTGAACTTTTTTCCGCTGCCGCAAGGGCAGGGTGAGTTGCGCCCGACCTTGGGGCCGGTGCGAACCGGTTCCCGCCTGGCGGCATCGCTACCTTCGCTGCCGGCGGCCACCAGGCCGCGGCCTCGGGGAGAGGCGGCCGGCCTGCCCAGCATGCCGATTTCCGGTTGATCCCGGTCCGCAGAACCCGGCGCCGGCGCGGCACCCTGGAATCCGAGGTTGGTGGCTTCCCTGTGGATCGAGCTGTAGCGCCCTCCCCGCATCGGCTGCCTGGGCTCCGGGGCCTCGGAGTCGACGCGCAGGCGGAAAAGGTTCTGCATCGTCTCGGAGTCGATCCTCGCGATCAGGCTCTCGAACATCTCGAAAGCACCCTTTTTGTACTCGATCAGCGGGTTCTTGCCGCCGATGCCGACGAATCCGACCCCTTCCTTCAATTCGTCCATCGCGTAGAGGTGCTCCTGCCAGCAGGTGTCGACCGTGTGCAGCAGGATGGCTTTCTCGATTTCGCGGAAGGTATCGTCGCCGACCAGCTCCAGGCGCTGGTCGTAGGCGTCGCGCACGTTGCCGGCCAGGCGTTCGCGGGTCTCTTCGACACTGATTCCGACCCGTTCCTCCGGTTCGATGGGGAAACTCGAGAAGAAGGTGCTGCCGTACTCGCGGGCCATGTCTTCCCAAAGCCATTCCTCCGGGTACGACTCCTCCGGGGCGTGTATGGCCAGCAGGGATTCGACCGTCTCCTCGATGATCTCGTAGACGCGGTCGCGCACCGAGTCGCGATCGAGCAGGTCGCGGCGGCGGTTGTAGATGACCTGCCGCTGCTGGTTCATCACGTCGTCGTACTCGAGCAGGTGCTTGCGCATCTCGAAGTTGCGCGCCTCGACCTTTCTTTGAGCCCTCTCGATCGAGCGGGTGACCATGCGGTGCTCGATCACTTCGCCCTCCTCCGCCCCGAGGCGATCCATGACTGCGGCTATCCGTTCGGATCCGAACAGACGCATCAGGTCGTCTTCCAGAGACAGATAGAACCGCGACGACCCCGGGTCTCCCTGGCGGCCGGCGCGTCCACGCAGCTGGCGGTCGATGCGGCGCGCCTCGTGGCGCTCGGTGCCGACGACTTGCAGGCCCGAGGGTTCCTCGGTCAACACCTCGCGCAGCGTCCTGCTCCCCGAGTGACGGTCGTCCAGGGTCTTGTCGGAGTCGATGACGCCGCGGTCGATCCGGATTACCTCGGGGTTGAGCTTTATGTCGGTCCCGCGGCCCGCCATGTTGGTGGCTATCGTCACCGTCCCGGCCTGTCCGGCCTCGGCTATGATCTGGGCCTCTTTCTCATGGTAGCGCGCGTTGAGCAGCTGGTGGCGGATGCCGCGGCGGGTCAGCATGCGGCTGAGAAGCTCGGAAACCTCCACCGAAACCGTTCCCACCAGCACGGGCAGACCTCTCTCGTGCAGATGGGCGACCTCTTCGATGATGGCGGTGTATTTTTCCCGCTTGGTGCGGAAAATCTGGTCGTCGTGATCGACGCGGCGCACCGGCCGGTTGGTCGGCACGACGACGACGTCGAGCTTGTAGATCTCCCAGAGCTCGGAGGCCTCGGTCTCGGCGGTGCCGGTCATGCCGGCCAGCTTGCGATACATCCGGAACAGGTTCTGCAGGGTGATCGTGGCCACTGTCTGCGTTTCCTGCTCGACCTTTACACCCTCCTTCGCTTCCAGGGCCTGGTGGAGTCCGTCGGCAAAACGCCGGCCCGGCTGCGGCCGTCCGGTCGATTCGTCGACGATGACGACCTTCCTGTCCTCGGTGACGAGGTACTGGACGTCCTTCTCGAACAGGGTGTACGCCCGCATCAGCTGGTTGATGTTGTGCACCGCCTCGGTCTGGTGGGCGTGCTCGCGGAACGCCGTTTCTTCCTGCTCGCGGCGCTCCTGGTCGTCGAGTTCGGCGTTCTTGCGGATCGCGTCGACGTTCTCGCTCAGGTCGGGGAGGATGAACAGGGCCTGCTCGTCGGGTGAAAGGAGGTCGCGCCCCTTGTCGGTCAGGTCTATGGTGTGGCCCTTCTCGTCGACGACGTAAAAAAGCGCCTCGTCGATCTCGCTGAGCCGCTTGTCGCGCATGAAATCGGCTTCGACCCGGTTGATCAGCCGCTTGATGCCTTCCTCCTGGAGGAGCTTCATCAGGCGCTTGTTCTTCGGGCTTCCCCGGGTCGCCTTCAACAGCTCGACCCCGACGTCGTACTGCTCCTCCTCCTCTCCGTCCTTGAGGATCTTCTCAGCGCCGGATACGATCGTTCCCACCAGCGACGTCTGCGCCCGCAAAAGCTTTTCGACCAACGGCTTGAACTCGGCGTAGCGATTCGTCGATTCGGGGACCGGGCCGGAAATGATCAGCGGGGTGCGCGCGTCGTCGATGAGGTTGCTGTCCGCCTCGTCGACGATGGCGTAGTGAAACTCGCGCTGCACCATGTCCTGCCGGCGGGTCGCCATGTTGTCGTAGAGATAGTCGAACCCCACCTGGTCCTTGGTGCCGTACATGACGTCGGCGGCATAGGCCTCCTGACGGCGCACTCCCTGCCACTTGAACTCCGAGGGCACCTCCTCGGTGGCGGGCAGCAGGTAGGCCTCGGCCCCACCGGTCTGGCGGGCGTCCTGGATGACCCCCACGGAAAGGCCGAGGAAGTTGAAAATTCCCCCCATCCACATGGCGTCGCGCTTGGCGAGGTAGTTGTTGTGGGTGATAAGGTGTACGCCGTGCCCGGTCAGGGCATTCAGGTAGAGGGGCATCGTGGCGACAAGCGTCTTGCCTTCTCCGGTGGCCATCTCGGCGATTTTGCCCTGGTGCAGAACCATGGCGCCGAACAGCTGCACGTCGTAGGGCACCATGAACCACTCTTCCTCGCCGGCAACACCCTCCCAGCTGCGGCCCACCAGCCGCCGGCAGGCCTCCTTCACGAGTCCGAAGGCCTTGGGCATGGTTTCGTCGAGGAAAGCGGCTTCAATTGCGCGGATCTGGTTCTCGATCTCTTCGAGCCGGTCGCTGAGGCGCTCACGTTCCTCCGGCTCGAGGTCGCCGCGCAAGGGAGCATCCGTCTCCTCGAACCGGGTCCGCAACTCCCCGACCCGCGCCTCCAGATCGGCGCGGAACTCCGCGGTTTTTGCGTGCAGGTCGGAGTCGGAGAGAGATCGGAAATCGCTGGCGCAGCGATTGATTTCAGCCAGCGTCTCCCGGGCTTTCTTGAACTCGCGGTCCGACTGCGAACCGAAGGTTTTCTTGAAAAGAGAGCTCAACATGGACAAGGAAGTGTGTCGGTCAGTTCCGGCAGGCGGGATCTCGCAGCGCAGCGGTCCGGGTCAGGAGGCTCGACCGCCGCTCACGCTCTCCGTCCTGTTCGCCCGTCCTGTTCGCCGAGGTGCAGGAATAAAGGTATGTCAGATCCCCAAGTCCGCCACGGCAGCGGATGCCGGCTACCGGAAGCCCCGTCCGATTCACGTTTCCCGTTCGAGCTGCCGGACGATAGCGTCGAGAACCCCGTTGACGAAGGCGTAGGAGCGCTCGGAACCATAGGCTTTGGCCAGTTCGACCGCCTCGTCGATCGACACCTTTTCGGGAATGTCGTCGAAGTGGAAGATCTCGGCCGCGGCCTGCCTGAGAATGAGCGCGTCAAGCCGCGCCAGACGCTCGCGGTTCCAGTTGGTAGCGGTGGCGGCGATCAGGTCGTCGAGTTCCTCCCGGTGACTCAGGGAGGTGCGCACCAGGGCGGCGGCGAAATCGAGATTTCCCCCGGCTATCCCGCGCCTCGATCCGAGATCGGCCAGGGCTTTCTCGGCGTCGCCCGGGGAGCTGGCTTCCCAGTACTGAACCTGCAGAGCCAGCTGACGGGCGCCGTTCCGGGTGTCGGCAAGCGGCTTGTCGGTCCAGGAGGACTCCTCCTGCTCCGGAAAAAGGATGGGAGCCTCGCGGTACTCGCCGCGGCCGGGGTGGGGAGTGGTCACGGAACCCGGAAATCCGGGGGGTGGCGGATGTCGGCAAGCGGAACCGCTGGCACTATTTCAACTCCGCCATCAGTGCGGCCATTTCGATGGCGTTGAGGGCGGCGTCCCAGCCCCGGTTTCCAGCGGCGCCTCCAGCCCGCGCGACAGCCTGGTCGACGTTGTCGGTGGTCAGGACCCCGAAGGTAACAGGGACCCCGGTATCGAGACCGACGCGGGAGATCCCGCGGGCGGTTTCAGCGGCCACGAAATCGAAGTGGGGGGTGTCCGATCGTATGACCGCCCCCAGGCAGATCACGACGTCGAACCTTCCGCTGCCCGCCAGTTTTTGCGCGGCGATGGGAAGCTCGAAGGAACCGGGAACCCAGTGGACCTCGATGTCCCTCTCGAAACATCCGTAGCGCTTCAATCCGTCGAGCGCGCCTTCGAGCAAACGGCGGGTGATGGAGTGGTTGAAGCGGCTGACGACCACCGCGAAGGTGTGCCCGGCGGCGTCGAGCCGGGGTTCATGCCCCTCGGGCATTACCCGTGTTTCCTTTGGGATCGCCGCCTTCCATCTGCTTTCGCAGGATGGTGAGGTGGCCCAGCTTGTCGCGCTTGGTCTGCAGGTAGTCGATGTTGTGGGGGTTCGGCGACACGGCGATCGGCACCTGCTCGACGACGGTCAGTCCGTAGCCCTCAAGGCCGACCCGTTTCCGCGGGTTGTTGGTCAGGAAACGGACCCGCCGCAGGCCGAGGTCGTAGAGCACCTGGGCGCCGACCCCGTAGTCCCGCGCGTCGGCCGGGAGGCCGAGGGCGTGGTTGGCTTCGATGGTGTCCAGGCCCTCTTCCTGCTGCAGCTCGTAGGCTTTCAGCTTGTGAATCAGGCCGATGCCGCGTCCCTCGTGACTCTGGATGTAGACGATGACGCCCCGCCCCTCGGCGGCGATCATCTCGAAGGATCGCTCCAGCTGTTCGCCGCAGTCGCACAGGTAGGAGCCGAGGGCGTCGCCGGTCACGCAGCAGGAGTGCATGCGCACCAGAGTGTCCTCTCCGTCGAGCTCCCCCATTACCAGCGCCAAGTAGGGCGAGCCGTCGACCAGGCTGCGGTAGCCGTAGGCCGCGAACTCCCCGTGCCGGGTAGGCAAGCGGGCGCGCGCTTCGAGGGTGATCAGCTTTTCAGTGCGGCGGCGGTAGGCGATCAGGTCGCGGATCGTGGCGATCTTGAAGCCGTGGCGCTCCGCGAAGGAGAGCAGGTAGGGGGTGGGCGCCAGCTCTCCTTCGTCGTCGAGGATGGCGGCTATCAGGGCGAAGGGCTGGCAATCGGCCATGGTCGCCAGGTCGACGGATGCCTCGGTATGTCCTGCCCGCCGCAAGACCCCTCCCGGCTGGGCCCGCAAGGGCGTGACGTGGCCTGGTTGCACGAAATCGCCCGGCTGCGACCGCGGGTCCGACAGTCTGGCGACCGTCCTGGCGCGGTCCTGTGCGGAAACACCGGTGCCCTGGACGTCGGCGGCGTTTACAGGGGTCATGATCGCCGCGCCTCGAGGCCCGTGGCTTCCCGCCTGGAACGTGTCGATCCCGAGCGCCCCGAGGCGCTCCTGTCCCGCGGTGACGTACAGGGGCCCGCCGCTGTGCCGGGTCATGAAGTTGATCGCCTCGGCGTCGGCGAGCTCGGCGACCATGACCAGTTCGCCCTCGCCCACCAGCTCGGTCCCGTCGACATCGGTGGCGCGCTCGTCCACGAGGACGATCATCCGCCCCGCCTGGAGCTCCTCGACTGCCTCTTCGATGGTGTTGAAATCGGACACGGCGCTGTCAGGGGGATTGCGGGTGCGGCTGGGAAGGGCAGGTCAAAGGATCGGCGTCGAACCTGTCGGACATCCTCAGGTCTCCAGAAGGCGTGCCACGTATCGCGCCAGGACGTCGATCTCGAGGTTGACGGCATCTCCGGCTCGCCGCTCCGAAAGGTTCGTGTTTCGTAAGGTATGGGGTATGATTGCGGCGGTAAAGGAGGTTTCCGATACCTCGACGACGGTCAGGCTGATACCGTCGACGGCGACCGAACCCTTGCCGGCGACGAAGCGGCGAAGCTCCACCGGCATCTCGATTTCGAGGATCCGGTTCTCCCCGTCGCGATCGAAACGGCGCAGCGATCCGACGCCGTCGACGTGTCCCAGCACCACGTGACCCCCGAGCCGACCGTCGGCCCGCATCGAGCGCTCGAGATTGACGGCATCCCCCGGATCCAGTGAGCCGAGATTGGTGCGCCGCAGAGTCTCCTCGACAGATTCGACCCGGAAGCTGTCATCCGCACGCCCGACGACCGTCTGGCAGGCTCCGTTTACGCTGATGCTGTCGCCGACCGCGGTGCCGTCGATAGGCAGGTTCGAGGCGATCTCCAGGCGTTGAAAAGCCGTCTGGCGTTCCACGCTGCGAACCGTGCCGACTTCTTCGATCAGTCCGGTGAACATGGATAGAGAACCTTTCCCGAGATGAGCGCGTCGTCGCCGAGCCGCTTCAATTCCATTCGATCGAGGGTGATTCCCTTGTCGACCAGTTCGATCCCCAGGTCACCCACCCCGCTGATCCCGGCGCCGAGCAGGCGCGGCCCCACGTAGAGCATCAGCTCGTCGACGATCCGGTCGGCGAGGGCGGCCGTGGCCAGACCCCGCCCCCCTTCGATCAGCAGGCTGATCATGCCGCGCTCCCCGGCGGCGCGGGCCAGGAGGCGGAGGTCGAGGCGGCCGGATTCGGCGGGGAAAGTCCAGATCTCGGCGCCTGCGGCCTCGAACTCGCGGCGCCGCTTCTCCGGAATGGAGTCCGCGGTGATCAGCACCCCGGTCCCCCGCCGAAAGAGGGCGGCCCGGGGCGAAACCCGGAGTCTTCCGTCGACCACCATCGGGCGGGGGTGGCGGCCGCGCACGTGGCGGACTGTAAGCTCGGGATCGTCGGAAACAACGGTCCCCGCCCCTACGACGACGCCGTCGACCCAGGATCGCCGGCGATGGGCGTGGCGGCGGGCCTGCTTTCCGGTGATCCACCGCGAGGCGCCGGTTCTCGTGGCAATGCGTCCGTCGAGGCTCTGCGCGAGCTTGAGGACGACCCATGGCCTTCCCGTCCGGCGGTGGGTGAGGAAAGCGGCATTGTCCCGTTCGGCATCGGCGGCGAGGAGCCCCACCTCGACGTCGATGCCCGCATCGCGGAGGCGGGCGAACCCGCGTCCCCTCACCCGTTCGTCGGGATCTTCCAGGGCGCAGACGACGCGGCTGATTCCCGCCGCAACCACGGCCTCGGCGCACGGGGGGGTGGTTCCGTGATGGGCGCACGGCTCCAGGGTTACGTAGAGGGTGGCGTTCCGGCAGCGCTCTCCGGCCGCTGCGAGGGCCTCGGCCTCGGCGTGGGGTCCGCCCCGGCTGCGGTACGCCCCTTCTCCGATCACCTGGCCGTCGCTCACGACCACCGCACCGACCAGGGCTCCCGGACTGACCCGCCCCCGCCCTCGCCTCGCCAGGGAAAGGGCGCGGCGCATGTGGAGCTGGTCCCCTTTCACTCGACGTTCACGATCACCTGCCGGGATCCGATGTTGTCGAGCCGGTCCCAGGCCTGCACCGCGATCACGTGCTCCCCGGGAGTCAGGTTTTCCAGGGTGAAGCGGGCGCTCTCGCGGGGAGAGTCGAACATGCCGTCGGCCGGCTCGATCTGGTACACCGTTTCACCGTAATCGATGGAATACTGAGCGCGCCTGACATCGCTGACGCGGTCGGTGATTTCCACCTCGACCTCCGGGGTGCGCCTGCCCACGGCCCTCAACTCGACCACCGGAGGGCTGTTGTCGAGAAGGAACGGGTCGCTGATGCGCTCGTGCTGCAGGGCGCTTTCGGCCGGGTTGTCCGGGCGGTCGGAGACGACGAGCTTCAACTGCGTGCGTCCCTCGGGCATGTGCTCCGTGTCCCAGAGCAGGGAGTTCCGGGCCGTGTTTTCCTTGACCAGCTTCCATTCCGATTGCCCGTCTCCGCGCAGGAAGATGTCGTAGGTGAGCTTGTCCCCGTTGGGATCCCGGGCCTGCCAGCGGACCATGCGCAGGCTTTTTCGCTGCGCCGGCCGTCCCGGGTCCCGGGCCTGGCTGGCGGCCCTGGCGGCAACCTGTTCCGGAGAGCCGTCGCCGCCGGACTGACGCGGCCGGAACGGGTAGGTCCGCAACTCGACGATCCGCGGCGCGAGATTGGTCTGCTGGGCGCTGAAGGCGACGCGCCGGACTTCCGGGCTGGCATCGGGGCGGGTGTGGAGAATGAGGCGGTACTGCAGATAGCGTGCCGGGGGGCTGGTGATCGGGCCGCCCATGCGCAGCTTCGGGGACCACTCGCTCCATGTCGGGTCGGGCTCGGCGCTGTTTCCCGAACGGGTCTGCACCGAAAGCCCGGTACCGGCCGGGGTGTCAACGTCCCACTCGATGCGGCCCCAGCGGGAGTTGAGCTCGAGATCTTCCACCTGCGAAAGGAACTCCCCGTCGGCGAAACGGGGCGACAGCCTCCAGATGTCACCGGACTGCCCCGCCCCGACGAAGGTGCCTTGGGGATTTGCCAGGAGCCGGTTGGGCGACAGCGAGTCCAGCCGCGCCACCACCTCGAACTCACCCCGCTCCGGGAACAGCCGCACCAGCTGACCGTCGCCGCCCGCGGCGGCGAGGAAGCTGCCGCTCGCTTCCGGTTGCAGATCGAAAATCGGGGCTCCGGTCTGCCAGAGAGTGGTCAAGGCACCGGTTGCGTGGACGAGCAGAACCGCCGAACGGGTCTTCTCCTCATCGGATCCGGAACGTTCGGAAAGGGCGCTGATCAGGAGTTGGCCCTCCTTGCCCGCGGCGATGCGGTTGACTTCGTCGAACGCGCTCTCGCAAACCAGGCGATGCCGGCCTGGTTCGGGCCCCAGCTCGTAGAGCCGGCCGGCGTATACGCCCCCGTCGTGGTTCTTTTCTCCGCGGTTTTCTTCGGCGTCCTGGCGCGGTCCCGCGGTGGAGGCAAACAGGCGCTTTCCCCTCGGCAGCAAGGCCATTACGTGGCGTTCCGAGCTGCTCCACAGGGTGTCGAGCCGGCCGTCGGCACTCAACCTGACCACTCCGCCGGGCTCCCCGAGGGCGGCAAGGAGGCGCCCCTTTTCGTCGAGGGCGAGATCCCACACGTAGCGGCTTCCGGTCTCGACGGTGAGGACCGGAGCCCCGTCTCCGTCGAGCCGGTAGACGAGGCCGCCCGGCGAAGTGCCGATCACCAGGTGCCCGCGGCGGTCGAGGAGGGCGGCGTGCACGGCGACTTCCGGAGAATCGAAAAACAGATCGGTTTCCCCGGATTCGCGGACGCGCACCACCTGGCCTCCGTCACCGGTGCCGGCGTAGAGAGAGCCGTCGGTGCCGGCGGCCAGGGTCCAGACCCGCTCGGCATCGAGGTCGGCGAATCGAACCAGGGCCGGGGCGACGCGCAGCACCCCCTCCGAGTCGATACCGACTCCCCGCGCCTTTCCTGCGGCAAACTCCTCGAAGCTGCTGTGCTCGAGGTTCCGCGGGAGCACGGCGCCGGCTGAAGGCGGCATCAGCAGGGTGATGGCGAGAACGCCGGTCCACAGGCCGTGCCGGGCCAGGGCTCGGGGCAGTGTCACTTGTACCTTCCCCGGGTTTGGAACGCCTCTTCTTTCGCCGTCCCATCCCGACCCGGGGGGCTGGTTTCTTTCGGGGTTTCGTTTCATTGAACCGTTCTCACTCGGCAGCACGCCGCCGGATCTCCAGAGGCAGGGTCCGTTCGCCGGCCAGCGCAAAGCGGGTGCGCACCTTGCTCCGCGCCACGACCCGCCCGCTGACAGGGGCAACGCGCCCGCTTCCGGTGTCCCCCGACAGCACGGCGTGAGCCGACGGCGGCAGTCCGGGCAGCTCGCGGCCGTCGACGCTCATCGCCGGCTCGGGGCGGAACAGCTCGACCACCAGGTCGTCGCGGCGGGCGCTGCGGTTGAGCAGCCGGACAAGCTGCTCGCTGTTGCGGGGGCGGAACCCGTCCGGGCGCCGGGCCATCTCCCATGCCAGGGCACTGCGGCCGCTGCCGACCCGCACCTCGACGGGGCCGGACACGGCGGTCCGCGGAATCCGCACCTCCAACACCTGCTCCTCTGCCGTTTGCCGGTGAGGACGAAGCAGCACGCGCACCGATACCACGTCCCCAGGGGAGGCGGCCGCCGCCGCCAGGCGCGCTTCGGCGATCTCGGCTCGCCGCGATTCCTCCACGACCTCGACGGCGAGCTCCAGCGAATCGACGCCGATGCGCTCGAATGGACCCCCCAGCGCCGGGCCCAGGGGCTCGGCCAGCTCGCGGGCCGCGTCGAACACTGCGCCGCGGCCGGCGTAGAGATTGGCGCGCTCGACACGGGCGCCGTTTTCGAGGTACAGGGTCGCATCGGCGATCAGGCTGGATTCCCCGGTCAGACTGGCAGCCGGCTCCAGAGCGGAGAGGATGACGATCCGGGCGAGAAAGGGGGTGAGCAGGTCGTGCCGCAGCAACTCGAACGAAAAGCGCTCGCCGTCGGCGGTGCCGGACAGTTCGAGCGCCAGCGGCAACACCGAGGCACGGGCGCCGACAACGCCGGCAACGCCCGCCCAGCGATCCTGGCGCAGGGCCCCGAGTTCGGCGCCGGCGGCACCCAGCTTGAACGAGGCGAACCGGCTCGGAAGCACGCCGTGAATCCGAGCGCCGGAGAGCGGCAGGTCGACAGCCCCCAGCTCGAGAAGCGGGTGTCCGAAGCCGACGAGGCGGTCGCCGTCGCGATGGGTGAGAGTGCCGATGGCGACGGCGCTGAAATCGCCGCTCACGAAAGGGACCCCCAACGCCGCTCCAGGTTGCATCGAGCTGGCATCCCCGGTTCCTGATTGTCCCCCGGCAGCAGGCCCGGAGGCGGTTGCGAAGCCGTATTCGGCCATGAATTCGTCGAGCATCCGCGTCGCTGTCGGCGAGAAGCCGCTCAGCGAAAGGGGAGTCGCCAGCGGCTCGAGCGAGCCCGGATGGGATTGCCGTCCAGCCCCGCCCTTTTCCTCCTCGAATCCGGCTTTCTCCCCATCCTCTACCCCGGGCTCGAGGCCGCGCTGCATCACCTCGAGCATGTCGGCGACAGGGGTGATTCCGCAGATCGGCTCCTTTGAAAACGCCCAGGCGTAGGAAACCGCTCCCAGCAGCCGGCCGTCGCTGTAAACCGGACTGCCGCTCATGCCGCGAATCCCCCCGGTCTCCTCGAGTCCAGCCCCCGACAGGCGCGCCAGTACGAGGTTCTTCCCGGGACGGAGGCGGTTGCGCTCGAGGCCGATGATCTCGACGCCGAAGGTGTCGATGGCGGTTCCGCGAAAGACGGACTTGCCGATCCCCGAGAGACCGGGGCGCACCTCGTCCTGGGGGAAAAACTCCACGGAGAAAGCGTCGGCGGCCCCGGACAGGAGCCAGAGGGCAAGCGCGGCGGCGCTGCGGGTGAATGGCTGTAACTCTTTGTGCGGCAATTCAGTACAGTTTCCTTGGGCGAAAGCGACAATCTAGCCGCCGCCCCGGAAACCGTCAAGCGCGGCGACTTGCGGGGATTGTTGCCAGGGGGGCGTCCGTTCTTTTCCGGAAGGTCACCGAATACTTGACGTGAAGAATTGCAGGATGGTACGCTTGCTGTCCACCGGGTCCGCGACCTCCAGGGGCGTTCCCCATTCCGAAGGATCGCCCCCCAAACGCAACTCCCTGATTCCGAAGGCTGCATTTGCCGAGTCTGCGCGACCGCTTTCGCAGCGGTCTTTCGAGAACGCGATCCCTGCTCGTCGACGGCATCACCGCCGCGGTTTCGGGGCCGGTCGACGAAGAAGCGCTCGAAGAGATCGAGGCGATCCTGATCCAGGCCGATGTCGGCGTCGAGACAGCGGCGGACATTGTCGATTCTCTGCGCGGCCGGTTGCCCTCGCACGAGGGGGCAGAAGAGCTGTTTTCCGAGTTGCGGCGACAGCTGACGGAGATCGCGTCCGGTCCGGGGTCCGATCCCGGCCCTCCGTCAGCCCGGCCCCGTGCGATCCTCGTCGCCGGGGTCAACGGCGCCGGCAAGACCACGACCATCGGCAAGCTGGCGGCGCGCCACAAAGCCGCAGGCCGCTCGGTGCTGCTGGCCGCCTGCGACACTTTCCGCGCCGCCGCGGTACCGCAGCTGGAGGTATGGGCGGAGCGCTCCGGAGCGGAGATCGTGCGCTCGCAGCAGGGGGCGGATCCCGCGGCCGTCGCTTTCGACGCCGCGGCCGCGGCGGCCGCCCGCGCCGTCGACGTGCTGATCGTCGACACCGCCGGACGCCTGCACACCAAGGTCAACCTGATGGAGGAGTTGAAGAAGGTGAAGCGCTCCCTGGGCAGGAAGCTGGCCGGCGCCCCCCACGAGACCCTGCTGGTGCTGGACGCCACCACCGGGCAGAACGCGCTCGCCCAGGCGCGCGAGTTTCACGGCGCCGTCGGCATCGACGGGATCGTGCTCACCAAGCTCGACGGGACCGCCAAAGGGGGAATCGCGTTTGCCTTGAGGCGGGACCTCAACCTGCCGATCCGGATGATCGGTGTGGGTGAGCAACTCGAGGACCTGCAGCCGTTCGACGCCGAAGCCTTCGTCGAGGCGCTCCTGCCGGATTCCGTATCGGGTTAGCCTCCCGGTAAGGCACCTCCGCGGCGCGCGGTCCGGAGCCCCAATCTGTTCGAAAAGGTCGGAGTCCCATCCGACTTTCAGTGCGCATTCATCTGCCGGGGCTCCCCGCAGCCGCCCAGCGCTTCGGAGATCTCCTCCCGAACGCCGGGGTCCCGTTCTTCCGCCATGGCGTCCCGCAAGGCACCCTCCGCCTCGGGGCCTCCCAGCCGCCCCAGGGCCCATGCGACATGCCCCCGCACCAGGGGTTCTTCGTGCTTGAGCGCGGGAATAAGCACTCCCACAGCCTCGGGCCGGCACGAGTTTCCCAGCGCCACGGCGACGTTGCGCAGGAACCCGGCGCGCTTGGGCCTCTTGACCGGGCTGTTCCTGAATAGCCGGTTGAATCCCTCGGCGTCGAGCTTCATCAGCTCCTCGAGGTCGGGCTGTTCCAGACCCGGGCGGGATGCGAAGGCGGTCTCGCGAGCCGGCGAGGCCTTGCGGTTCCACGGGCAGACCTCCTGGCAGACGTCGCACCCGAACACCCAGTCGCCGATACCGGGGCGCAGGGCCGGGGGTATCGAGGTCCGCAGCTCGATGGTCAGGTAGGAGATGCAGCGGCGTGAATCGAGGACGTACGGTTCCGGGAAGGCGTCGGTGGGGCAGGCGTCGAGGCACCGGGTGCAGGTGCCGCAGTGGTCGACCGCGGGCTCGTCGAACAGCAGCTCGAGGTCGGTGACGATCTCCCCGAGGAAGAACCAGGAACCCTGCCGCTTGTTGATCAGGCAGGTGTTCTTTCCCCACCACCCCAGGCCGGCGCGCTGAGCCAGTTCCCGCTCGAGGACCGGGGCGGTGTCGACGTAGCGGCGGCCCCGGACCGGCCTTCCGGCTTCCTCTTCGATGAAGCGCCACAGCTCGACGAGGCGCTTTTTCACCACGTCGTGGTAGTCGTCGCCCTGTGCGTACACCGAGATCCGCCCCCGCAGCCGGGGGGGATCGCCGCCGGCGGGGGGGTCCATCGGGCCGGGGTGGTAGTTCATGCCGACGCAGATGACGCTGGAAGCACCCGGCACCAGGAGGCGCGGGTCGCCGCGCTTTTCCCGGTTGCGCCGGAGGTACTCCATCTCCCCGGCGTACCCGAGGGCGACCCAGCGGGCGTAGAAGTCGCTGCCAGCCAGCGGTTCGGCCGGGGTGACGCCGAACAGGTCGAACCCGAGGAATCGGGCTCGCTCGCGGATCGAGGCGGTCAGCCGCGCCTGCTCACCGCCGGAGCTGTCTGCTTTTTGCCTGCGGCTCATGGCTGGGCTGGGGAAGCGCGGTTTCGCGCCGGCGAAAGGGGCCGGACCTACTGGAAAAGCTCGGAGATGTAGGGGAAGACCAGCCGGTTGAGGTCGTTGAAGGTCACCAGGATCATCAGCCCGAGGATCAGGACGAGGCCGACCTGCTGGCAGAACTCCCTCTTGCGCTGAGACAGCGGCCTTCGCATCACCGCCTCGAGGGTGAGAAAAACGAGGTGTCCGCCGTCGAGGGCGGGGACCGGCAAGAGGTTGAGGATGGCGAGGTTCACACTCAACAGGGAGAGGAAGTAGATGAAAGGCTCGAGTCCCCGTTCCGCGGTATCGTCCGCCATCTTGGCGATCAGGATCGGTCCCCCGAGCTCCTTGTAGCGGTCCTCCTGGAAGATGTTGCCGATGAACTCGAGGATGAGACCGGCTGAATTGACCAGGCTGGCCGCGCTCAGGGAGGCCGCCTCCCGGAACGTGACGTCCGCGGTCGAAGTGTGTGGTCCGATGCCGATCTGGCCGATGGTGGTCTCTCCCTCCGGCCGCGGCTGCGGGGTGATCAGCACCGTCATCGGTTCGCCGTCGCGGAGCCAGACGATTTCGATCTCCTCTCCCGGGTGGCGGCTGATCTGCTCCCGCATCTCGTCCCAGGTCCTCACCTCCACCCCGGCGACGCGGGTGATGCGGTCCCCCTCCTTCAGACCGGCCGCTTCCGCAGGCATGCCCTCCACTACCCCGCCGACCACGGTGGGATACAGCAGCGACAGTCCGTACGGCATGCCGGAGGACTGTTCCTCCCGGTCGGCTGCGGTCTCGCGCGGCAGGTCGAATGCCATAGTGCGGCCGTCGCGCTCGGCGTCGACTGTCACCGCTGCCCCGGCCGCCTTTTCCAGCTCTCGCCGGAGCTCGTGGTAGTTGGCTACCGGCCGGTCGCCGACGCGGACGATGGCGTCGCCGTGGCGCAGCCCGGCGATGGCGGCGGGGGAATCCTCGAGGGGATCGACCGCCGTCGAATCGACGCTGCCGATGCCGTAGGCCGAGTAGAGGAAGAGGAAGGCGGCGTAGGCGAAAATCAGGTTCATCGCCGGACCGGCGGCGATGACGGCCATGCGGACCCAGATCGGCTTGGAGGGGAATTCCCAGTCCGCTCCCGTTGCCTCCTCGCTGCCGACGTCGGCCATGCCGGCAACCTTCACGTAGCCGCCGAACGGAATCAAGGACAGACAGTAGTCGGTCTCCTTCCAGCGGAAACCGATCATTCTCGGCGGGAAGCCGAGGGAGAAGCGCTCGACGCGGATGCCGGCGCCCTTGGCGACGAGGAAGTGGCCGAGCTCGTGCACGAAGATGAGGATGCCGAGGGCGATCAGAAAGTAGAGCATGACGTCAGGTCAGCCGGAGCCCGGGGAAGACAGTTGCTGCAGGAGGAGGAGGTAGGCCCAGGCGAGGGGAAAGCAGAAAAAATAGGAATCGAAACGGTCGAGAAAACCGCCGTGGCCCGGTATGAGGGCGGGGGCGTCCTTGACTCCGAAGTCCCGCTTGAGCGCCGACTGGACGAGGTCGCCGGTCTGCGCGCTTGCGGCGACCACCAGGAAAAGTCCGGCCAGCTCCCAGTGGGAGAATCCCGGGGCGAACGGCTGCAACAGCGCCGGCAGCAGTCCGGCCAGCAACCCGGCGGCAGCTCCGGTCACCGTCTTGTTCGGGCTGATTCCGGGGACCAGCTTGCGCCTGCCCCACAGGAGCCCGGCGCCGTAGGCGGCGGTATCCGTTATCCACAGGCTGACGAAGATCAGTCCCAGCAGGACCCCGGGCTCGTCGCCGCGCAGCAGCTCGCGGTCTGCTGCCATCAGGAGCGGTACGCTGCCAAGCAGCCCGGTGTAGAGAACTCCTGCCAGGGTCACGGCGGCCCTGGCCGCGAACCCGTCGGTCCCCCCCCGCAGGGCAGCGGCGAGAACGACCGCCGTCGCCAGCACCATCGCCAGCGGCAGGTGGCCGGTCCCGGCGAGGTGGATTTGGGCGCACAGCCCGAGGCACAGGAGTATCCCCAACGATTTCAGGGGCCGGTACCCCGCGTTGGCCGCCAGGTGGTAGAACTCCCAGCTCGACCTGCCGACGATGGCGGCGACCAGCGCGAACAGGGCCCAGCCGCCCGCCCACGTCAGGGCGAGGACCCCGGGCACGAGAACGCAGGCCGAGGCGGTTCTGCGCGCGAGGTTCGGCCCGGGACCTGTCATGTCGATGACTCCCGGGCAATCTCATGCGCCGCCGAAACGTCGCTGGCGCTGCTGGAAGTCGCGGATCGCCCGGTAGAGGTGGTGGCGCCGGAAGTCGGGCCAGTACACGGGGGTGAACCAGATCTCGGTGTAAATCATCTGCCAGGGGAGGAAGTTGCTCAGCCGCATCTCGCCGCTGCAGCGGATCAGCAGGTCCGGGTCGGGGATGCCGCAGGTATAGAGGGCGGCGCTGATATCCTCCTCTTCGATGTCGCCCGGGTCGACCGCCCCGTCCCGGGCCCGGGCGGCCAGCGTCCGGCAGGCGTCGACCAGCTCGCCGCGGCCGCCGTAGTTGAGCGCGAGGTTGAGCAGCAGGCCGTCGTTGGAGGCGGTGTCCCGCA
Source organism: Gemmatimonadota bacterium (assembly GCA_026706165.1). Next base: position 5,702 of record JAPOZF010000065.1, on the reverse strand, counting down.
GGGCCTTGTCGAGAGCCGACCGCACCGGCCCGGGAAGGCCGTGGAGGCGGCCGATGGCGTTGAGTCGCACGTTGTTCCGGTGCAGCTCCGGGGTCTCGTCCCGGAGCGACTCGCGCAGCCACCTCATCAGGGTGGAGACTTCGGTTCTCGGCCGGCTCCAGTTCTCGGTGGAGAAGGTGTAGAGGGTCAGCGCTTCGGTGCCGAGCTGGCCGCAGGCCCGCACGATGTCGCGCACCGACTCGCGGCCGTGCCGGTGCCCTTCGGTAACCGGCAGATTCTGCTCCTTCGCCCAGCGGCGGTCGCCGTCCATGATGATGGCGATGTGGCGGGGAAGGTTGCCGTGCTCCTTCAGCTTCGCCTGGACGCGTACGTCCTCTTCGTCGTGCCGCGGATCGGAGATCTCTTCTTTCACTGGATGTGGATGGCGGGAATCGGTAAGTGGGTGGCGAAAATGCTGGACCGTGACGAGACCGGCGGGCGGGGCTGAAGAATCCAATCTACCGGCTGCGGTTCCGACTCGCAATTACACCGCCGTTGAAATCCATCCAGGCTGACGGGCGGGCCCTTGCGGGCCGAATGTCGGGCTTCCTCCCCGAATCTCCTGAGATTCGGCACGGTCGCGAACCTTTTTCCCCGACCGCCATGACCCGGCTGCGGGGGTGCGACTTTATCCCGGGCTGTAACGCGACTGTCCGCACTGACGACCCGGTACCCTGCAGTTTTGTTCCCGGACCGCGGAAACAGCGAGCCGGGGCCGGGTTGTCCGGCTGCCGGATGCGGGCGGAGAGCCGCCTGCCGGACCTGGCCGCTTCCTTGACACTCGAATTCTCCGGGGGGATTGTACCGGCGATGACGGCAGGCGCCAAAATCGCCAAGGCCCGGATGCGGGCCGAGTGCCTGCAAAGGCGCCGCTCGATGAGCGCGGAGCGGGCCATCGGGCTCAGCCGGGCGATCGCCGCCCGCGCCCTCGACCTCGAGGAGGTGGCCGCGGCCGCGGCCGTCCACACTTATGTCGACAGCCTGCCGAACGAAGTGGCGACCCGCGGGATTATCGCCGCCCTCCTCGGCCTGGGGAAGCGGATCGTGGTCCCGGTGGTCGGCAAGCCGGGACAGCCGCTGCTGCACGCCGGGATCGGCGGCCTCGACGAGTTGAGACGCGGACCCCTCGGCATCCTGCAGCCGTCCGCGGGCTCGGCGCTGCCGCCGGTCGACGCCGTCCTCGTGCCCGCGGTCGCCTGCGACCGCGAGGGAAACCGCCTCGGCATGGGGGGCGGCCATTACGACCGCATGCTGCGGGCGTTGCGGGTTCCCGCCGTGGCGCTGGTCTACGAAGAGTTCGTCGTCGGCGCCGTGCCGGCCGAAGCGCACGACACCCCGGTCGACATCGTGCTGACGGAGCGGAACATTTACCTGACCCGACCGAAAGGAGTAAAGCCGTGATTTACGAGCTGAGGATCTACCGGCTGCACCCGGGAACGAAGAAGGACTTCCTGCGCGAGTTCCGGAAGGCGCGCAAGTTCATGGAGAAGTACGGGGTCACCTTCGTCGACGCCTGGGAGAACGAGGACCGCGAGGACGAGTTCGTCTGGATGCGCTCGTTCGCCAACCACAGGGCCCGCGACAAGGCGATCGAAGCGTACTACAGCTCCCCGGAGTGGATGAAGATCGTCGACGCCATCCGCGCCACCATACGGCGGCGCGAGGTGCGCATCATGAAGCAGGCCAGGGCCGGGGGCCGCTGACGGCGCCGGAGTTTCGATGGCCCCCTCCCTGACCATCGGCGCGGTCCGCGTTTCCCCGGGGCTGCTGCTGGCGCCGATGGAGGACGTCTCCGACCTGCCGTTCCGCGTCATCTGCCGGCGCCTCGGGGCCGACGTCGTCTACACCGAGTTCGTCAACGCCGAGGGGCTGGTGCGCGAGCTGGAGAGCGGCCGGCGGCGCACCCACGACAAGCTGAAGTTCCTCCCGGAGGAGCGGCCGTTCGGCATCCAGATCTACGGCGCCTCGGAGCTGTCGATGGAGAAGGCCGCCGAAATCGCCACCTCCGCCGGGCCCGATCTCATCGACATCAACTGCGGCTGCTGGGTCAGCAACGTAGCCCTGCGCGGCGCCGGCGCCGGCCTGCTGCGCGACCTGCCGCGCATGAGGGAGGTGGTGTCGCGGGTGCAGTCGGCGACCCATCTGCCGGTCACGGTGAAGACCCGGCTCGGCTGGGACGCCGGCTCGATCCGCATCGTCGAGGTGGCGCGCATGCTCGAGGGGATCGGGGTGCGGGCCCTCGCCGTGCACTGCCGCACCCGGGCCCAGGGCCACAAGGGGGAGGTCGACTACCGCTACATCCCCATGATCAAGGAGGCGGTCTCCATACCCGTCATCCTCAACGGGGACCTGACGCGGGCCGAGGACGTCGCCGCCGCGTTCGCCGACACCGGGTGCGACGCGGTGATGATCGGCCGCGGCGCCATCCGTCACCCCTGGGTGTTCCGCGAGTCGCGGCACTTCCTCGCCACCGGCAGTCATCTGCCCGCCCCGTCGGCGCGCGAGCGCAGCGAGGTCTGTCTCGAGCACCTGCGCCTCGCCGTCAGGGAGCGCGGCGAGCGCCAGGCGGTGATCTCCCTGCGCCGCCACTACAGCGGCTACTTCCGCGGCCTGCGCCAGGCGGCCCGCCTGCGGGCGGAGCTGTCGCAGTACCGGGAGGCCGCCGCCGTCGAGGATCGCCTCGAAGAGCTGGCCCGCGCCCTGCCGGAGACGGAGGGTGTGTCCGGGCCGGCGGTCTTGGCCGCCCACGTCTGACGCCCCCCAAGCCGTGGCTGATCAACCGCCCTCTCCCGCCGGCGTCGTTCGCTACGTTCCAGAGGTCCCGTTTCCAAGCTACCGCCACCTGCCCGGCGAAACCCCCCACCCGCACAGGCATCCGCAGGGGCACCGCTTCGGCAACCCCTTCGAGGAGACCGTCTCCGAAAACGCCGGCTGGCGCGGCGACAAGGCGTACCTGCTCGGGGTCGACCTCTACAACCATGGCTTCTGGTGGGAAGCGCACGAGCAGTGGGAGCCGAAGTGGCAGCGCGCCGGGCCGCGGACCGCCGAGGGGCTGTTCCTGCAGGGGCTGATCCAGCTCGCCGCCGCGGCGATCAAGCAGCACCAGCGAAACGAGCGCGGATTCCGGCTTCTCTCGGGGCACGGGCTGGAGAAGCTGGAGGAAGCAGGGGGACGGTGCGGGACCTGCTTCATGGGGCTGGATATCCAACGGTTTGCCGCCTCCTGGCGGGAGTTCCGCGACCGCGGGGTGTCTGGCGGCCCCGGGGCCCCTCCGATCCGGCTCGGCCCCGGCGGTTGATCCACCCCAGGCTCCACTGCAGTCGCGGCGAACCCGGTCATCGGGGGGGCGAGCGATGCCTCCGCGTTCTTTCGGGGGACGGCCCGGGGATAAGTGTCGGGAGGATGGGCGACTTGCTTGGTGGAGCTGGATATCGAGCCGTTCGCCCTTCGTGGGGCGAGCTTCGGGGCGGGGAATTCTCGCGGCACCGCCGGCGTCTCTCCCGTCCAGTTCGACCTTTGCGGTTGAGACCGTCCCGAAAATCGTCCGGGTCCCTCCGATCCGCCTCCAGGCCGGCGCTCCCGCCCTCCAGGCTCAGCTCCCCCTCTCAGGCGGTTGAGATCAGCCTCTCACGCAGCGGTTCAAGCTTGCCGAAGCGGTCGGCGACGGCGTCGATGAGACCGCGGATCGCCGGGCCGAAGTAACGCCCCTTTCTCCACGCCAGGCCGATCTCGCGCTCGAAACGCAACTCCGGGGCGGCCACCACGCACAGGGTTCCCGCCGCCAGCGACTCGGCCGCGGTCATGCGCGGCAGGAACGAGATCCCCATGCCGGACTCGACGAGCATGCGCATCGCTTCGGGCGAGCGCATCTCCATGGCGACCCGCGGAGCGATCCCCAGCTCGGCGAAGCGCTCGTCGACGATCCGGCGCGACACCGACTCTGAGTGGAACAGGATCAGCGGTTCGGCGGCGATCTCGGCGGCAGCCGCGGCGCGTCCGGCAAGCCGGTGGCCGGCGCCGGCCACCAGCGGCATCTCGTCCCGGACGAGGGAGAGCGTCGCGATGCGCGGGTGCTCGAACGGCAGGGTGATGACGGCGAACTCCGAGCGGTTCATCAGCAGGTCCTCGACGAGGTAGCGCGACGAGGCGACCTGCGTGGTCAACTCGACCCGGGGATGGGCTTCCCGGTAGGACTGCAGGACCTCGGGAAGCAGGTAGATGACGGCGGCGTCGATGGCGCCGAAGCGGAACCCCTGCCCGGCGAGGGCGTCCCCCTTGCGCACCCGCTCGACCGCTTCGTCGACGAGGTCTTCTATCTGAAGGGCGTAGGTCAGCAGGGCCCGGCCCTCCAGGGTGAGATCGACTCGACGCCCCGCTCGGTCGAACAGCCGCGTCCCGAGGAGTCGTTCCAACTCGGAAATCCCGCTGCTCACGGTCGGCTGGGTGACGCGGAGGTCCCTGGCCGCCCGGGTGAAACCGCTTGTCCTGGCGACCGCCAGGAAATAGCGGAGGTGCTGGAGGTTCATGATGGTGCCGGATAATTATAGAGAATATCTATCGATAATATAGTCATTATCGATTTGTCTTATGGCAGCGGTTCCGTAGCTTCGAACCGCCAACGAACCCAGGAGGAATCGAACGAATGAACAAACCGGAAACCATCGCTCCCCCGGAGGGGAAACTCGGCGTGCTCATCCCGGGAATGGGGGCCGTCGCCACCACCTTCATAGCCGGCGTCGAGGCGATCAAGGCCGGCCTCGGCGAACCGGTCGGATCGCTGACCCAGATGGGAGCAATCCGCCTCGGCAGGCGCACCGAGGACCGCTCCCCCCTCATCAGGGAGTTCGTCCCGCTCGCCGCCCTGGAGGACCTCGTATTCGGCGGCTGGGACGTCTTCCCCGACGACGCCTGGGAGGCGGCGACCCACGCCGGGGTGATCGAGCAGAAGACACTCGACCAGCTGAAGGATCCGCTGGCGGCCGTCACCCCGATGAAGGCGGTTTTCGACCGGGACTACGTAAAGCGGCTCGAGGGCTCGCACGTGAAGGAGGGGAAGAACAAGTGGGACATGGCCCAGCAGGCGCGCGAGGATATCCAGCGTTTCCGCAGCGACAACGGCCTCGAGCGGGCGGTGATGATCTGGTGCGGCAGCACCGAGGTGTTCCTCGAGGGGGGAAAGGCGCACGCCAGCGTCGAGGCGTTCGAGAAGGGGCTGCGCGAGAACGACCCGTCGATCGCGCCGAGCATGATCTACGCGTACGCGGCGCTCAGCGAGGGGGTGCCCTACCTCAACGGGGCGCCCAACCTCACAGTCGACATTCCCGCCATGGTCGAGCTGGCCAAGGCCAACCGGGTGCCGGTCGCCGGCAAGGACTTCAAGACCGGCCAGACCCTGATGAAGACGCTGCTGGCCCCCGGCCTCAAGGCGCGGATGCTGGGGGTGCGCGGCTGGTTCTCCACCAACATCCTCGGCAACCGGGACGGCGAGGTCCTCGACGACCCGGATTCCTTCAAGACCAAGGAGGAGTCGAAGCTCGGGGTCCTCGACTACATCCTGCAGCCGCACCTGTACCCGTCGCTCTACGGCGAGCTGTACCACAAGGTGCGCATCAACTACTACCCTCCCCGCGGCGACGAGAAGGAGGGCTGGGACAACATCGACA
>JAPOZF010000118.1 GCA_026706165.1 Gemmatimonadota bacterium | reverse complement strand
GTACGCGGCGCTGCCGACGCAGCCGCCGCAGTAGCGTTCGAAGTCGGCGAGGCCTACCTCCTTGGTGGTCTGACGGAAGATTCGCAGCTGGATCGCCCGGGTCGTCACCGGCGGGTCGAGCAGCACCGAGACTTCCGCCTCCGTGTTCTCCTTCACCTCGGCGACGATCTCCCGGAAGTGGGGAATGCGGTTCGAAGCGAAACCCTCGGCGATACCGATGGTGAAGCGCTCGAGGAAGTGATCCGGGCGGTCGGCCAGGGTGCGGAACCTCACCTCCCGGATCAGGAAGCGCCCGCCGACGTCGAAGGTCACCCGTTCCCAGATTTCGCGGTTGAAGCTCTCGGCGGCGAGCAGCGGGTAGACGTGGGCGGTGGTCGGGTCCTGGTCGATGAGCAGCTCGCCGTCGAGGTTGTTGCAGGCGTGGGAGTAGCTGGTGTTGATGACGCATGCCCTCCCCCCCCTGTCCAGCAGGGTGGCGGCGATATCGTCGTCGGCGGCGAAGAAATGCGGCTGCAGCGACTCGGCCTGCAGGGAGTCGAGGTGAAGGTCCTTCTGCAGCTGGGACGGGGACCAGCCGATGCTGGTGAAATCGATGCCGAGGCTCGACAGGCTGTCCATTTCAGCCGCCGAAAAGGGGGCCCCGATCCGGTAGACGATCACCCCGTGGCTTTCTCGCGGGTACGGCGCGAAAGCGAGGAGAACGAGCGGAAGCAGTCTTCGCAGCGGCATGGCGTTCCTCCTTTCGGACGCCGGCCTGGCGAAGCCGGTTTTCTCAGCCGATCTGGTTCTGCAATACCGGCAGCAGCAGGGCGAGGACGACGCTTACCGCGAGGCCGGCGGAGATCTTTGCCAGGTCGGAGAGCACCAGCCGGGACACCTCCGGGCGGCCGCGGTGCTTCTCGTTCCAGGCGATGGCGATCTCCCGCCCCGCGAGCAGGCCGACGAAGACCCAAGTCGTGCTCATAGGTAAATTGCTGACCTCCTTGAACAGGAACAGCACGATGCCGTAGATGAGGTCGACGAAGGTCGCCGAGCGGATGTCGGTGGTGTTCGTCTTCGTCAGCACCACCTTCTGGATGGCGCCGCCGTGGGTGTAGAAGATGTAAGCGAGCAGGGCCAGGATGACGACGACGCTGGCCGCGAACCATTCGGGGGCCAACATCGGAATCCGACTGGCCGGGTCGCGCGGCAGGAAGACGTAGATGTTGGCGAGGTCTTGGATCAGCCACTGGCTCCAGAGGAAGCCGGTGGAGCACCACTGGGCAACCACCCACCAGCCGCCGGTGGGGCCCTCCGTCTTGTTGAAGCGGTGCTCGAGACCGCGGGTGATCAGCTTGTACACGAGGATGGCGGCGACGAAGGCCGTGGCGTACCCCAGCAGCGACTTGACCAGCATGCTCGGCAGCGCCTTGGGGGCGAAGATGGTCAGGGTTAGGAAGGTCGTGCTCACCGGGACCCCCCAGCGCGTCAGCAGGAGCAGGACGAAGGGGGGCACGCAGTAGATCCAGGTGACGTGCTCCGGCACCGGGATAGCCTGGAGCCGGCCGTAGGAGACGTCGCCGGCATGGACCGTCCACCCGTACACGAGGACTGCCGTGATGACGCCGCCGCCGAAGAGCCAGAGCACCCACCAGGGGCGGTGGGAGTTGGAGCTGAGGAAGGTCCCCAGGGTCTGGATCGCGTCGTTGCCGACGATGGAATAGGCCCCGAGCAGGAAACCGATGATCATAAGGGTTTCCTGGGTCATTTAATTTCCTCCCGGGAGTCTGTAACGACCCTCCCATGGTAATCTTTTTTCGGACGGGTTCGAAAATGGTGACACATTCCGTGCGGCGCCATCTCCGGGTTGAAATCGAGGCTTACGACAGGACGATCCGCGCCTTCATCCCCTCCTACGAGGAGATGCTGGAGCGGACCGCCGAGGCGGTTGCCGCGGCGAAGCCGGGAAGGGTGATCGACCTCGGCGCCGGCACCGGCGCCCTGGCGCAGGCGGTGTTGCGCAGGTGCGGGGAAGCGAGGGTCCTCCTGATCGACGCCGATGCCGAGATGCTCGACCGGGCGCAGGAGCGGCTGGCCCCCTTTTCGGGCCGGGTCCAGTACGCGGAGCGCCCGTTCCAGGGCCCGCTGCCGCCCTGCGACGTCGCCGTCGCCTCGCTGGCGCTGCACCACGTGCCCACGATGGCGGAGAAACGGAAGATCTTCGGCGCGATTCACGCGGCGCTGCCCCCGGGGGGCCTGTTCGTCAACGCCGACGCGACCATGCCAGCCGACCCCGCGGCCCGGCAGGCCGACTTCCGGACCTGGGCCGCCCACCTCGTCTCCCGCGGCATCGGGGAGGAGCAGGCCTGGCGCCACTTCGAGGAGTGGTCGGGCGAGGACACCTACTTCCCCCT
>JAPOZF010000492.1 GCA_026706165.1 Gemmatimonadota bacterium | reverse complement strand
TGCTGGAGACGGCGGTGGTTTCCCTGGCGGTTGTTGTTGCGCTGGCCGCTCTTCGGCCGTTGGCGACCGGTGTAACGGACCGCCCGCGTCTCCCGGACCACCATAACCTTCACCTCCCCCGCGAAGGTAAGCTCGTTCTTGACGCGTTCGGCGATGTCGAACGCCAGGATCTCCGCATCGTCATCGCTGATTCGGTCACCGCGTACCATCACGCGGATCTCGCGGCCCGCGTTGATGGCGTACACATCCTTCACCCCGTCGAACGAGTTTGCTATCTCCTCGAGCTTCATGATACGTCGGGCATATCCCTCGAGGTCCTCCCGACGCCCCCCGGGACGGCTTGAGGAAATGGCGTCGGCGGCCTTCACCAGGAAACAGACCGGGTTGAGGCGCTCGTGGTCCTCGTGATGCTCGGCGATGACTTCCTTGACGACCGGATGCTCCCCGTACCGTTCCGCCAGCTCCACACCGAGGTCGATGTGGGTTCCCTTCATGTCGTGGCGGACGGTCTTGCCGATATCGTGCAGCAGTCCGGCCCTGCGCGCCAACTCGGCGTCAACCCCGATGTCACCCGCCATCAGTCCCGCAAGATGGGCAACCTCCAGGCAGTGCTGCAGCTGATTCTGGCCGTAGCTGCTGCGGTATTTCAGGCGCCCTACGGTACGGGGCAGTTCCGGATGGAAGTCGGCTGCTCCGATCTCCTTCAACGCGTGTTTGCCGGCATCCACCAATTCCGACTCGAGTTCCTTCCTGGCCGCTTCGACAACTTCATCGATTCTGTTTGGCGTGAACCCCCCGTCCTTTACCAGGCGCTCCATCGAGAGCGCCGCAACCTCCCTCTTGATCGGATCGAAGGAGGAAATCAGAACGGTATCGGGAGTATCGTCGACTACGACCTTGACACCGGTAGCGTTCTCGAAGGCCCTGACGTTACGCCCCTCTTTGCCGATGATGCGGCTCTTCAGCCCTTCGTTGGGCAAGGCTACAGTCGAAGTGGAAAAGTGTTCCGCCTCTTCCACGGCGCAGCGCTGAATCGCCTGGGCAATGATTTTTCGCGCTTCGCGGTCGGACTCCTCGCGCGCCCGGGCGCGTTCGGCGCGTATCATCGCCGCCGAACTCCCCTTCACTTCAGCTGCCAGGTTTTCGAGGAGCTGCTCCTTGGCCTCGTCTGCCGTCATGTTGGCGGCCATCTCCAACCGCTGCCGGTACCGATCGCGCTCCTGGTTCAGTTCGGCCGCGGCCTCCCTTACCGCCTTGTCACGGCCTGCGACCTTTCGTTGATCGGTCTTCAGACGGGCCCATTCCTTGCGCAGATCTTCGCCTTTGCCGGTCAGGTCGCGATCCTTTTCGGCGACCGCGCTCTCCCGTCTGCTGATGGCGAGGAGCTGGTTTTCCAGATCCTTTTCCTGCTCCGCCCTGGCCTTGTACCAGCTATCCTTCTCCTCCAGGATACTGATTCTCTGCGACCGCTCTTCCTCGGCGAGCCGGCGTGCCGCGCGTTTCTCGGCTTCTTCCTCCATGCGCGCCTGGCTGCTTTTCTTCAGAAAATGGAACACCCAGAAACCGACCCCCGCACCAAAAAGCAGGAGACCGGCACAGAAGAGCGCCGCAAGCCAGACATCCATACTCGGGATGAAAGACTGCGTCGTATCTACCATGGCAATTCACCGTTGACATCCAGTTAGTCGGATTTGGTCCGTAGTCCATCAGTGGGGATTGGCGCTTTTTGAAATGCCTCCAAATCCACCTTCGGGTGTACAGGGATCCTGTCTCCACGATACCGTTGAACGCACGGCAGGGGGCCTTCACTTGCAGACCTCCCGCGCCTTTTGCAGTGCGCCGGCGATCATCGCGCGGCGCTCCTCGCTTCTGAGCCAGCGTTCGCCTACATCCTCCGAAAGCTCGTGGACGGGATCGAAAAACAGGAACAGTTCCCCGGGCCGTACCACCGGACTGAGGAACACGGCAATTCCGAGTTCTTGGTCGTAGAATTCGTGAGAGTGGACGTGCCGCTTGCCGCCGCCGCCCATTGTGTCGACGACGAAATTCGGCATGTGAAACCCCGCAGTAACCCCGCGAATCTCCTTCTCCAGCCGCTGCGCGGCGGCCAGAGTGGTGCGCAACTCCTCTACTCCTTTCACCATATCGTGAAGGAACACGTAGTACGGCTGTACATTGACGTAACCCAGCCGGAGGACCAGGAGCTTCATGGTGTCCACCCCGTCGTTCACCCCTCTTTGCAGTACCGCCTGATTGCGAACGACGACACCCTCCCCGGTCAGCCGGTCCAGAGCGGCTTTCGTCAACGCCGTAATCTCCCGGGGGTGGTTGAAGTGGGTATGGAGCACTACCTGCTTGTTCTCGCGGCGCCCCCGTTCGACCACACTGCGCAAG
>JAPOZF010000225.1 GCA_026706165.1 Gemmatimonadota bacterium | reverse complement strand
GCGCCACCAGGCGCCGGCGCGCAGCCAGCCGGGGACGAAGCGCCATCCCCCGGGTTGCCGGCCTTCGCGAACTTCGGGCGGGTTGGCTGTCACCAGCGCTCGCGCAGGTCCCGGGCCCGTCTGGCCGAAACCTCGAGGGCTTCCCGCGGCGAGACCTTGCGAATCAGGGCAGCCTGGACCTGGTCGTAGTTGAAGCTCTCCCACTCGGCGCCCCAGGGGGCGAGCTGCAGCTCGGAGACCCTGGCGACCGCGGCGAGCCGCCGCTTGACCCCGGCGTTGCCGAACTTGCCGAAGTGAGCCTGCACCTGAGGATCGGCGTCCAGACTCCGGACGCCGTAGCCCAGGGTGAACTTCTCGAACCAATTCGCCGCCGTGTGGTAGCGGCCCTCTGCGTCCTTTCCGCCCAGGTAGCCGAGCAGCGCCGCGCACCCGTCGCGGTCCCCCAGTGTTTTGGCGAGACCGTACATGCGCACGATCCCGAAGGTGCCGCGGGTGGCCCCGTCGAGGCCGGGGATCATCCCCATTTTTATCTGACCGCTGGCAGCGGCGAGCTTCGGGTCGTTGTAGCGGCTCTCGTCGTAGCGGTGCTGCATGACGAAGGCGTAACGGCCGGCCCCGAACAGATCGCGGGTCTGGTTGACGTCCAGCTCCACTGCCGCCGGGTCGGCGATCTTCCAGGTATGCACCGCGTCGACCATCCACTGCAGCACTTCGAGGGCGGTCCCGTCCCCGTCGGGGAATACCGGTTTCAGCTCCTCGTCGAAGAGGCGGCCGCCGCTGGCATAAACCAGCGTCCACCAGTCGACGTTGGACCAGGTGGCCTTCTTGAGCCCGAAAATCAACGGGTATTCCGCCACTCCGGCCTTCTTCAGCGCCAGGGACTGCTCCCTCAGCTCGTCCAGGCTGGCCGGAGGACCGTCGATTCCCGCGCGGGCAAGCATCTGCTCGTTGTAGTAGAAGACCTGGATGTCGGTGAAGTAGGGAAGCCCGTAGAGCTTGCCGTCGACGCTCATGCCCGCCCTGACAAAGGGGAAGAGGTCGTTCTTCACCTCCTCGATGCCGGGCAGGCCGTCGACGGGCTGGAGATAGCCGGCGTTCACCCACGCCACCAGGTTCTCGCCGCGGACGTAGAGCACGTCGCGAAGCCTGTCCGCCGCGGCCAGCGCCACGATGCGGGTGCCGTAGTCGGCCGGGGCGAACATCTGCATCTCGACCTTGTACTCGGATTCCATGCTTTCGAACCGGTCGAGGTTGGCGCGCACCACCTCGGGAGCGAACGCCCACCCGGTGAGCCGGACCGCGGTCCGCGGCCAGGCGTCCCGCGGCAACATGAAGGCGGATGCCCCTGCGAGGCCGGCCGCGCTTTTCAGGAAGGTTCGACGATCCGGCATTCTCGATTCGTGAGAGCCCGCCCCGGATGCGGATCGCGCATCGTTCCTTGAGTCTCCTGATTGCAGACGGTTCGGGGCCTTCCTCCATGTTCCTCGAGATGCGCCTGGCGCACTCCTCCGGGCTCAGCAGCGAAGTATCGACTTCAAAGTCGTAGATGCCGGGAACGTGCACTTCGCGCTGCCACAACTGTATCGGGAGAGGTATACCTTCCGACTCGTCGACGCCCCAGGTATTCCGACGCCGCTCCATGATTGCATCCAACGGACAACGGACACCCACCAGCCACGCCGGAAGCCCCAGCAACCGCCGCGCGCAGTCGATCAGGATCCCGCGGGGCCGGGAGTAGCAGTCGTGGTGCCCGACATCGACGACCACGTTCAGCCCGAGGCGGCTGTGAGCGGCTATGGATTCATACATGGCCGCGTAGAGCGCGACTATCAGGGGTTCGAGTTCAGGAGCCTCGCCGCCCGGTCTCAGGCCGATCGCCGGGCTGTAGCGGCCCGGTGTTATGTGCTTGACATAGTTGTCGACGCCCAGATTCATCCAGGGACCTTCAAAGGTCTCCTGGATCGCAGCGACAATGCTCGATTTCCCGGACCTGGGAACGCCGTTGAGGATGACGATCCGTCCGGGATCGGCTGTTTCCGTCATCAGGTTTTCTCGTAACCGATAACGTCAAGGCATCGCTTGGCTGAATCCTCCACGGACGACGTCGGGCGGACTTCGACTGTCTTCAGCCCAAACCGTTTTACGGCCTCGATCATGCGTTGATTGTAGAGACAGGCCCGCCCCAGGAACTTGGTGATCATCTCCTGCCGGCTTGCAGCTCTCTCGGAAAAACGGCTCGCCTTGTAAATCCGGGTTCTCAGCAACTCTTCGCTCGGCTGCAGCCAGACGGCTGCCACGTTGGGAAGCTTCAAAGTGACGACCGTGTCAGGCCCACTTGCACAGCCTTCGAGTATCAAGCGGTCGATACTGTCGTCCATTGAGTGCCTGGCAACCA
>JAPOZF010000425.1 GCA_026706165.1 Gemmatimonadota bacterium | reverse complement strand
GCCGTTGTCGAGGAAGTCGTGGCCAACTCCCCGGTTGACGGCTTCGAGCTGCAGCTGAACTACACCCCCTGGTATTTCCACCCAGACGAAACGGAAGCGGGAAGGCCGGTCATGACCGAGTGGATCGGACAGGTGCGCGAGGCGGTCAAGGCAGGCGGCGGCGGACGGGAGCTGGCCGTGCACGTGCCCGCCGACGTCGAAGGGGGGCTGGCCGTCGGCCTGGAGCCGCTGGAGTGGATGCGGCGGGGAATCGTCGACGCGGTGATCCCGGAGGCCTCCGGCATGGCGGACCCGTCGGCCGATTTCACTCCCTTCGTCGAGGCGGCGCGCGGCACCTCATGCCGGGTGATCGCCGCCATCCAGAACCGGGTCAACTCCGACCGCATCGGGGAGGGGACCATCGAGATGATGAGGGCGGGGGCCTGCAACTTCTGGGCCCAGGGGATCGACGGCCTCTACCTCGCGCACTGGTTCGGGAGCTGGCCGTACGGGGCGGAGTTCTACGAGAAGCTGCGCGAAATCGCCGACCCGGAGGTGATGGCGGCGAAGGACAAGTTCTACCGCGTGCCGACTGCGACCGAAGCGCCGCCGAAACCGGTGGTGCCGCCGCAGAAGCCCGACCCGATGCCCGCGCCGCTGCGGGAAGGGGCGGCGGTGCGCCTGGAGTTCGCCGTCAGCGACGACCTGCCGGGCCGGGACCGCGCCGGCAGGGTGCACGAGGTGCTCCTGCGGGTGCGGCTGGCCGAGGTCACGGAGCTGGACCGCATCGAGTTCGCGCTCAACGGCAGGGTCCTGCCGGAGCGTCTGCTGCGCCGGCTCAACCAGATGTACGTGATGTCGGCGCCGAGGTTCCGGGTTTTCGGGTACTGGTTCATTTTCCGGCTCGACCGGGAGCACTGGCCGGTCCGGGGCGGGAACGCCCTCGAAGTGACCCTGGTGCGCAGGGATCCGGCGGTGATTCCGGAGGCGAGCGTCCGCGACGTCGAGGTCGAGGTCAGGTACCTGAAAGGGAAGAGCTTCCACCGGGACTTCGTCGACGCCGACCTCGGCCCCTGGGAGCGCAAGGGCTCGTGAAAGGACTCGGGTGTGTCCGGGCCGGTTCGCCGGGGGTGTTCTCGCCGACGGCTCGGCTGTCCGCCGGAAGCCGCGGGAGCCGTGGCTGTCCTAGGGGAAGGCCCAACACTTCCGGCGGCGACCGGAGAACAGAAGGAAATAAGGAGGGTCGACCATGAAGTTGTGGATGGATGTAATGCGCGATCTCGAGAGCGTGATGAACGATCACGAGCGCATACTCGACGCCTGGGCGGAGGGGGGCGTCGACGGCGTCGTGCTCGGTCCGCTCGTGTTCGGCACCTCGAAACTGTCGAAGAATGCGCAGGCCGCCCCGACCGGCGACACCGTGGCCGAGGCGTACGATCCGAACCCGTCCGTGTATGCGCGGCTCGGCGTCGAGCCGCCGCCGCCGCCGGAGCACAAGCTGCCCGGGAAACGGGCCCTGCTCGAAAAGACGATGAACGCCGCCAGGGATCGGGGCATGCAGGTTTACTGCATGTACGCCGACGGCGGCGCCGGTCCGGGCGGGCAGGGCCACCACCTGCACGACGACAGGACGCTGGCATCGCGGGTGGCGCGCATGGTCGACACCCTGGAGCACTTCCCGATGGCGGACGGCGCCGTGATGGACGGGCCGGAGTGGGGGTACGAAATCGCCCCCCATCACATGGACCACCGTTCCTTCTTCTTCCACGACCTGCCGGAATCCGCAGCGCCGATGGCCGCGGATCTGGGGTACGACTACGAGGCCATGGTGGCGGCCAAAGACAGGCTCCTGTCCCTGTTCCACAACCTCGACCCCGTGCGCATCCGCGGACACGCCCGCGGCGGCCTGGCCGGAGCTTACCGCATGCTCGGAGCCGACCCCGACCTGATGGCCTGGCTGTCGTTCCGGGCCGACTCGCTGACCCGCTATTTCCGCCGCGTCCGCGAAGGCGTCGCCGCCGAGCTGGAGCGCCCGGTGCGCCTTGGGTGCGGCCCGCGCTCGGCGGCCTTCGCTCCATTGTGCGGGTACGACTTCGTCGACCTCGCCCGGTTCATGGATTTCCTGATGCCGAAGCACTACTTCTTTCAGCGCGGCTTCGACGGCTTCCTCGGCACGGTCTACCGCTATTCGCAGACGCTCCTGGAGTGGAATCCGGGGATCAGCGTGGCCGACACCCTCGATGTCGTGGAAGCTCTCTTCGGCATCGTCCTGCCGGGGGTGGGGGACGACATGCTCGATTTCGAGAGCGCCCTCAGTCCGGAGTTTTTCGAGCAGGTGGTGACGCAGGAGACGCGGCGGGCACTGGCCTCGGTCGACGACCCGGAGCGCATCGTGCCCTGGCTTGACACCGGCCGCTTTC
>JAPOZF010000034.1 GCA_026706165.1 Gemmatimonadota bacterium | reverse complement strand
GTTGGAGATGCTGTAGGACATGCCGAGGTTGGCGCTCACCGTGCGGTTGAAGACCGGCTCCTCCCGGTCGGCGCCGCCGCCGGAGGGGGGGCGGAAGACGCTGAAGACGTCGGTGGTGGCGCCGCCGATGTCGACGCCGATGACGTCGATGCCGCGCAGGCGGGCGATCGTCCGGATGATCCTGCCGACCGCGGCCGGTGTCGGAACGATCGGCGCTCCCGTCCAGGTCATCAGCTTGCGGTACCCCGGGGCCTGCGCCATCACGTGCTCGAGGAAGAGGTCGTGGATCACCTGCCGGGCGGGACCGAGGTTCTCCCTTTCGAGCACCGGTCGCAGGTTCTCGGTGACCGTCAGGGCGGTCTTTTCGGCGAGGGTGTTTTCGATCTCGCCGCGGGCGTCGCGGTTCCCCGCGTAGATGAGGGGCAGCCGGAAGCCGCTGCCGAACCTCGGCCTGGGATCGGCCGCGGCGATGAACTCGGCGAGCTCGACGACGTGGGAGACGGTGCCGCCGTCGGTGCCCCCGGACAGCAGGAACATGTCGGGCCGCAGCCGGCGGATGCGCTCGATCTTCTCGTGGGGAAGCCGCCGGTCGTTGGCGGCGAGCACGTCCATGACGATGGCGCCGGCCCCCAGGGCGCAGCGCTGCGCGCTTTCCCCGGTCATCGAGGCGACCACCCCGGCCACTATCATCTGCAGGCCGCCCCCGGCGCTGCTCGTCGAGATGTAGATGTCGACGCCGCGGTCCCCTTCCGCCGGAGTGATGATCCGCTCACCGTCGAGGATCGTCCGCCCCGACAGCTCCTCCACCTCCGCGATGGCGTTGAGCACGCCGCGCGTGACGTCCTCGAAAGGAGCCTCGACCGTGGTCGGGGCCTCGCCGCGGAAGGTCTGCCGGCATACCCCGTCAGCCTGGCGCTCGATGAGGATCGCTTTCGTCGTGGTGCTGCCGCAGTCGGTGGCGATGAAGACGTCCATTGCAGTTCCGGTCCTGACGCTACCTGCTTTCCGCGCCGGTTGCCCGGTTGCCGTTGCGGTCGCCGCCGCGGGAGATGGCCTCTACCAGGGCGTCGACGGCGCCGCGCTTCGCCAGCAGCCGGGTAAACCTTTTCAACTCCCCGGGATTGAAGATCAGCGAGATGAAGGGACTGAGGAACACGAGCAGCTGGCTGCCGACGAAGTTGAACGGCCGCCCTACTTCGAGGAGCATGACGGCCGGCGCCGCAAGTCTGCGGCGGACGAGGAAGTCGGAGACCCGTTCGATCAGCTCGCGCTCCGACTCGTCGATGGCGCGGTCGGCAGCCGGTTCGACGGCGAAGGCGTGGGACCACCAGGCCCGCAGCCGCTCAACCCGGGACATGCCGCCCTACCAGTTCTTCGAGCTTTTCGACCCCGACCCCGGAGGCCGGCAGGAAGAGACCGCGGAAGCTGTCCAGCCGGCTGGGGCGGGTGAACGGGCTGAGGAAGAGCCCGTCCCTGCGGACCTCGACCCGGCGTATTTCGTCCCAGGCTCGCAGCCGCCGCCGGAACAGGTGGCTCACGGCGATCCCGGAGCCGCCGATCTCGTAGCTCGTCGGCAGGAGAAACCGCGACATCGATCCGCTGAGAACGGCGAGGGCGATGGCGCCGTACAGCAGGCCCTCGAAAGCGCCCGCGGCGAGGGCGGAGAAAGCGAGGATCGCCGCCACCAGGGCCGCGGATTTCGGCCACGGCTCTTCCACGAGAGGGTGGCAGACCCAGGAACAGTGGTCCGGGTCGGTCCGGGGTTCGCTGCTCATCGGGAATTCGGATGACTCGGAATGGCTGTGCAGCAAGGCTCGGGCTTGGGGAAACAGGGAGGCAACCGCGAGGGCAAGAGTAACTCCGGTGATGCAGGCCGGCAACCTGCCCGGGAGATTGGAAAACATCGAGGGGCGCCCCCGGGTACGGGAGAAACCCAGATGGATAAAATCCCTGATCAAAATGGGTTTCTGTCGATGTACGTCGATGTACACGGTTTCTTGTTGACCAGAGGGGCAGATCTTCGATCCGTTGAAATCAGCGATTTTGTCGTTTGACATCTGGAATTTACCCTGCGTTTTTCTTCGGCAGGATACACGTTGTGGCTCATATGCAAAGGTTCATTGGCCAACCCAACCACCCTGAAACCGTCCGGAGATCTGAAATGAAATGGAGATGACGCCATTATTTGATAATTGATTTTCAGATACCGGTAATTCCACCCCTTTCCTGCGCTGTATCCGGTTGACGTTGATCGGGGTTCGGATCTACGAAAACCGTTGCGGCGCATTCTGCTTGAGTACGGCTCCGAAGGGAGAGTTGACTGAATGACCTTGCCTATCCGAAAAGGAGAACCCTCGTGATGAAACCCGGAACCTTGCCAACCCTGGCATCGATGATTCCTGTTG
>JAPOZF010000061.1:1773-2408 GCA_026706165.1 Gemmatimonadota bacterium | reverse complement strand
GCTCCTTTTCGTTTTCGCCATCATCCCGGGGTACCTGCTTTTGCCGCCCCGTCTCGTCGCCCTGGCGCGCCGGCGGGATTTCATCACCCCGGGAGATTACATCTCCTTCCGCTTCGGTTCCCGCTCCCTGACCCTGCTCAGCACCCTGATGATGGTCTACGCCCTGGCCAACTACACCCTGGCGCAGCTCAAGGCGATGGGAGCGGCGGTCGAAGGGCTGACCGACGGCGCCGTCCCTTCCGCGTACGGGATCGTCGCCCTGGCCCTGATCATGGTGGTGTACGAGACCCTCGGGGGCATGCGCAGCGTCGCCTGGACCGACGTCATCCAGGGGATCGTGCTGCTGACCGGGTTCGCGGTCCTGCTCTTCATGGTTCCCGGGCTCGGGGGCGGGTTCTCCGCCGTTGTGGAACGGCTGTCCGCCGCCGACCCCGCCAAGGTCGAGGCCCCGCCGCTGCGCCAGTGCGCCACCTGGCTCAGCTACGTCCTGCTGGTCGGCGCCGGGGCCGCCATCTACCCGCAGGCGATCCAGCGCCTCTACTCCGCCGCATCGGTCGCCGGGCTCAAGCGCGCCCTGTCGCTGATGGCCTTCATGCCCCTGACCACCACCCTGATCGCCCTGGTCTGCGGGGTCA
>JAPOZF010000061.1:0-1734 GCA_026706165.1 Gemmatimonadota bacterium | reverse complement strand
GCTGCGGGGTCACCGGGGCGGTCGTCCTGCCCGGCCTCGAAGGGGCCGCCGCCGACCAGCTGCTGCCGCGGCTCTGCGCCGTCATCATGAGTCAGTCCGCCTTCGGGTACTGGCTGGTCGCCCTGGTGTTCGCCGCGGCCCTGGCCGCCCTGATGTCGACCGCGGACTCGGCGCTGCTGTCGATCTCGTCGATCTTCACCCGCAACGTCTACCAGGCCCATATCCGCCCCGGCGCCGGCCAGGCCGAGCTCACCCGGGTCGGCAAGCTCTGCTCCTGGGCCATGGTGGCGATTCTCGTGGTCGTCGCGATCGGCACCGAGAAAACCCTGATCCGGCTGCTGGAGCTGAAGTTCGAAGTGCTGATCCAGATCGCCCCCTGCTTCTTCCTCGGCCTCTACTGGCCGCGGCTGGGCGCGTCCACTGTTCTGGCCGGAATGATCGCCGGACTCGGGTTCGGACTGGGGGCGACCCTGCTCGGCCACGCCCGTATCCTGGGATTTCACGCCGGGGTAGTCGGCCTCGGGGTGAACCTCGTCGTCTGCGCCGCCGGCTGCGCCGGCTCGCGCCTGTCCGAAAGGAGAATTGCCGCGTGAAGATCACCTCGGTCGACATCTGGACGGTGGTGGTGCCGACGATCCCCGGCAGGGTGCACAGCCCGGAGTGGGTGCCCGAGACCGGCTGGGACCGGGTGCCCAAGCAGATCCTGCGGATCAACACCGGCACCGGGCTCGCCGGCATCGGGGAGACCGGCCGTGGCACGGGGGCGGAAACGGTCGTTGCCGGGGCGGCCCGGCTCGTCGGCCGCGACCCGGAGTCGCTCACCCTGCGGGACATCTTCCGCGAACCTGCCGACGGCACCGAGGAGGTGCTGGAGACCGCGGCCGGGGAGGCGTACGAGGCCTTCGAGACGGCGGTGCTCGATCTCGTCGGCCGCATGCGCGGGCTGCCGCTGCACGCCCTGCTCGGAGGCGCCGTGCGCGAGCGCGTGCGCGCCGACTAGCTGGATGGGCCACCAGACTCCCGAGGACGGCAGGCGGACGGTCGAGCGCGCCCTTGAGCACGGGTTCAGGGGCGTCAAGATCAAGTGCCGCATCGAGGAGCCGATGGTCGAGCGGCTGCGGGCGATGCTCGAGGTCGCCGGTCCTGAGTTCAAGGTGACCGTCGATCCGAACGAGCGCTTCCACACCGCCGAACAGACGGTAGCCCTCGCCGGGGAGCTGGCCCCGCTGGGGAACGTCGAGGTCTTCGAGGATCCGATCCCCAAGGCGGATACCGAGGGGTACGCCCGGATCCACGAAGAGATCGGCATGCCGCTGGCGATGCACCTCGGAGACCCGGGGCAGGTGCTGGCGGCCATGAAGGAGAACCTCGTCGACTGCTTCAATCTCAACGGCGGCCCGGTCGGATTCATGCGCAACGCCGCGGTGGCCGAGGCCGGCGGCATGCGCTGCTGGCACGGGTCGGGGAACGACCTCGGCATCATCGACACCTGCTACGTCCACTGCGCCGCCCTGGCCCCGAACTGCACCATGGCATCCGATTTCGTCGGCTCCTGGACGCGCGAGGACGACCTGATCCTCGAGCCGATCCCCTTCCGGGACGGTTTCGTTCCGGTGCCGTCGCGGCCGGGGCTCGGCTGCGACCTCGACCTCGTTGCCCTCGAGCGTTACTGCCTGGCTCACCGGGTGGTGACTCCGTAGGGTGGGGAGAAGCATGCAGATGGCGGGAACATCG
>JAPOZF010000232.1 GCA_026706165.1 Gemmatimonadota bacterium | reverse complement strand
CTTCCGTTTGGTGGTGGGGGCCGGAATCCTTTCGGGGGGACGGGGGGGACGGCCCGGGTACGCTGTTTCGACCAAGATAGCCCGATGCAGGGCAGGCAGACAGCGGCCAGGCGGAACCGGGAAACCGACCCGGACCCGGGCCGGAGACCGCATGCAGCCGGTCTCCCGCTCAGGAATAGATACTCCTCATCTGCCAGGCGTCGAGCGACTGAATGGAAGCCCGGCCGCCGATTGCGGTGATCGACACCCCGACGCTGTCCCCGCGGTCGGGGTAGGCCCGCAGGCCCATGGCCTGGCGGCCGTTGGCGAACAGCTCGACGACGCTTTTGTCGATGAAGATGCGCAGCTCGAGAAGCTCCCCTTCGGCGAGCTGGAACGGGGCGGTCTCGGGCGGCCGCGCCAGCACCTCGGAAGAGAAGGAGCTGTTGGCGTTGTCGATCACCAGGGCGTCCCCCTTCCAGCGGTAGTCCCCCGGGTTCTGCGCCAGCCCCCCTTCCCTCAGATAGCGGATCGAGGTGTGCTCCCGGCGGTCGGGGGAGCGCAGCACCTCGATCCTCAGCTCGCGGGCGCTGCCCGGATCGAGCGTGAGCGACAGCTCCAGGGCGTTGCCCTCGATCCCCGGCGGCACGAACTCGTCGTTGGGGAGCAGCGCGGTTTCCCCGAGGCCCCGGCGCTCGCCGCGCTGCCCCTCTATCGCCGCGGCCGGCTCGACCCGCAGGGAGCCGTCGGCGTTGAGGGTCAGCCGCCGCACCAGGGACATGACGTGGTTCCAGCCTTCGGTGTCGCGCCCGTGGTTGATGTTGTGGATCAGCAGGATGCCGCCGTCGCCGTCGGGGAAAGCCGACGGGGCGTGCACGCCGCCGTTGCGCAGCGGTCCGAAGTTGAAGCGGCCGTGGCCGGTTGCCCGGAAGCGGCGGCGCAGCCGGTCGTAGTCGCCGATCAGGTACTGGGAGCCGCGCTGGTGGCTGGCGAACAGCAGGATGTGGCGGTCGCCGATCGGCCAGAAGTAGGGGACGGCCCCGTCCTCCCCCGGAGCGGTGAAGATGTCGTTCTCGACGAAACGCCCCAGGTAGATCCAGCGCTCGAGGTCCTGCGAGTGAAAGAGGAACTCCGCCATGCGGCCGTCCTCGAAGATCGCGCCGTCGACGTATCCGCCGGACAGCGAGTAGTAGCCGTCCTCCTCCCGCCAGATGCAGGGATCGCCGACGCGGTAGGGGTTGCCTGCCGCATCCGGCTCGACGTCGGGTATGACCGCCTTCCCGGTCAGCTTCTCCCAGTTGAGCAGCAGGGGGTCGGAAGAGACGGCGACCATGGTGCCCTCGTCGATGCCGTGGTAGCAGGCGAGGACGCGGTCCTCCTCGACCAGGGTGGAGCCGCTGAAGCACTTGTCCTCCGGGTCGGGGTAGATCGCCAGCGGCAGGTCGCGCCAGTGCACGAGGTCGTCGCTGCAGGCGTGCCCCCAGTGCTGGCGGACGTCCTCCGGCGGGTACGCCTGGTAGAAGAGGTGGTAGCGCCCCTGCCAGTAGCAGAACCCGTTGGGGTCGTTGAGGTTGCCCTCGGGGTTGACGTAGTGGTAGACGGGCCGGTGCGGGTCGCTGGAGAGGCGCTGCCGCGAGGCGTGGAACCGCTGCAGCAGCGGATCGTTATCGAGCTGTTCGAGCTGCTCGTCGAGGGTGGTCGCGTAGGTCCGCTGCGGGACCTTGGAGCGGCGGTCGGCCATGGTCATGTCTCCTGGTCGGGATCGGGGATTTCCTTCACTCGCCGTACACCCTCGGTACGACTCGCTCGGGCGCCTTGCGAACCGGGCGCCCCGGCGTCCCGATTACGTCAATCTATCTCTGTGACCGGACCGAGGGTAACGGCTGCTTTCCGTCAGGCTGGTTTCGCCGCGGCGAAGCGCAGCCGCACATAGTCTACGAACCACTCTCCGCCGTCGCGCCGCAGCGCCGGCTCCAGGGACGCGGCGAGCCGGGCGAGAAATTCCTCCCGGTCCCGGGCGGGAACCGCCTCGAGGAAACCGCGGGCAAAGGTGCGCAGCCAGGTGTCGATGCCGGAAGCAAGCGGCGTCGGCCGGCAGAAAAGCTCGATCCGGTCGACGGTGAACCCGGCGGCTCGCAGCAGATCCGAGTACTGCCCGGCGCCGGGGAAATACCAGGGGTTGAGGTCCTCGAACTCGAGCCCGTGCGCCGGCAGGGCCGCGGCCAGGGCCCGGCAGATGGCGGCGATGTTGCCGCGGCCGCCGAGCTCGCCGACGAACCGGCCCCCCGGCCTGAGGGCGGCGAAAACCCCCCGGACGACCGCCTCGGGCGGCCTTATCCAGTGCAGGGCGGCGTTGCTGAAGACCGCGTCGAACTCCTCGCGGAACGGCAGCCTTCCGGCGTCGACAACCCGCGCGTCGAGATGGCGATCGCG
>JAPOZF010000423.1 GCA_026706165.1 Gemmatimonadota bacterium | reverse complement strand
GCGAAGGACAGCGTCCGGTTCGATTCCTCCGGGAACCGGACGATTACGACACATGCGCTGAGCGCTTCGTCGGACTGAACCGCGTCTTGGATGCACGAGAGCAGGTGGGTCTTGCCGATCCCGCGCGGGCCGATGAACAGCAGGTGGTTCTTCGACTTCCTGCCCACCGAACCGCGCAGGGATTCGATGGCGTTGTCGAGCAGGTGTTGGCGCGCGACGCTGGTGCGGCGCAGGCGCTCCGGGCTGGTTACGCCGGATCGGTACAGACCGGTACAGACCGATTTTCGAATTTAGGGTCGGCTCAGGCATGGTATTTCCTCCACCACGATTTCAGGACGCCGCTGGCAAAGTCGTAGAACGGCTCCTCGACCTCGACGATGTAGAAATCGTTCTCCAGGTCGAGCAGCAGCTGGTTGAACATCTGCCTGCGTTCATGCACCGGGAGCGTGACGCCGAGACCTTCCAGCAGGCGTTCCGTCTCATGCAACAGGGTTGCGCGCCTAAGCCCTGATTCACTCACGCTGATCTGTCCCAGCAAGGCATGGGCAATCGAGCGTTTCGGATCCGCATAGTACTGGTTGATCCTCGAATGGAAGTGCTGCAGTCGGGTGCGTGCCGCGGAACCGACGACCATCGCGTCGAACACGGCATCGACATCCGCCCCGGTGATCCTGCGTTGCTCCCGTTTCCACAACCGGTAGAGATTCTGGGTCGTCATCTGCATGAAGAAGGGGATGGGACTGCCCAGGCGAGCGATGAGCCGTTGCGTAACGTCGTCGTCGAAGGGGACGCCCCGGCCGCCCAGCATCTCCTTCACGAAGGCTTCGATGTCGCCATCGGTGAGGGGCGGCAGGGAAACGTCTTCGAGGTCGTTGATGAGATGGACCAGCCCGAGGGCGTCGAGGGTGCCGCCCAGATTGACCGAGCCGCCGATCAGCCAGCGAACCGAATCCCTTGCCGGCGCCGGATTCTGTCGCTGGGTGCGAAACCAGGCGAGGAACTCGCGCGGCAACCCTTCATCTTCCCGGGACAGGCTGAGCAGCATGTCGGGAAACTCGTCGATGATGAACAGAATCCGGGTATCGGTTTTGCGGGCATGGGCGAGAAACGTGTCGCCGTACTGGCGCCAGTTCGTGCGCCAGTCGGGGGCGCTCTCGCGCAGCCCGAGCTTGAAGCCGCCGACACCGATTTCGTCGACCTTTCCGACCACACCGCTGACGAGTTCCCAACCCGCGGCAAGCCGGCCGCGCACGAAATCCGGATGCGCATCGTGGAATCCATCGAGCAGCACCTGGAAGAAGTCGGCGGGATGGGTCAGGTCCTGAACGCTGATGGACACCACAGAGAATCCGTTCTCGGGATGGTCGCGCAGGTAATCCATGACGCTGGTCTTGCCGGTTCGCCGAGGAGCCGTGAGGACCACATGTCCGGTGCGCAGCGTCTGCCACAGCTCCGCCAGAAACGTCTCGCGGAAACGCAGGTCCACCGGGTCGACGGGAGCGCCCGTGTAGAACTCGGGGATGTTTCCATTTTCACACCATTCCGGTTGTAAAGCAGAATTGTTTTATAAAAACAGTACAACGAATTGGTTGTATGTCAAATCTGTTTTGGGAATCCGCAGGCACCCGTCGCCAGCCGTAGAACTTCCCGCCGTGCATGACGTGCAGGTCGGCCTCGGGGCCGCGCGCATCGCCATGGCCGGGAGTCCGGAATGGTGCCTTATTGTTTTCCATGGCTGCGCATCGTCGAGTCCCGGGAAGTTCCGGCCCGCTCCTGAACCGGGCGGAGGACTCCGCCGCCGCAGCCCCCCCGGCGGTGCCGGAGGTGGCCCTGATCCCGGAGGGCCGGTTCCGCATGGGCTGCGACCGGGGCCGCGCCAACGAGGCGCCTGCCCACGACGTCCGGGTCGACGCCTTCGCCCTGGCCCTGCGGCCCGTGACCCGTCTCGAGTACCAGTCCTTCCTCGACGCCTCCGGCCGCTCGCCGCCGCGCTCCTGGGAGGACGAACGCTTCGCCGACCCGGAGCAGCCGGCCGTGGCCGTGAGCTGGTTCGACGCGGTCGCCTACTGCGCCTGGCTCTCCGCCGAGCTGGGCGCCGCCTTCCGCCTCCCCACCGAAGCCGAACGCGAGAAGGCCTCCCGGGGCGGGATGGAGGATCGGGAATACCCCTGGGGGGACGGCCCTCCCGACTGGATGGACCCCCGCTACCGGGGCGACGACGTGGAGCGCCCCGACCGCGTCGGCCGGGACCCTCCCAACGGCTACGGCCTGCACAACATGGGCGACCTCGTCCACGAGTGGTGCTCGGACTGGTACGACGCGGGATACTACGCCGTCTCCCCGGACCGCAACCCGCGCGGTCCGACCGCCGGCCAGCGGCGCGCCTCCCGGGGCGGTTCCTGGCGGCACGCCGTCAAG
>JAPOZF010000334.1 GCA_026706165.1 Gemmatimonadota bacterium | reverse complement strand
GGCCATCATCGGTATGGGGTGTTGCGTCGACCGGCCGGCAGCGGCAGGCTCCCTGGCATTCGAAAAGCGCCTGAAGGATGCCCATAGGGTGTGCATTGCGCCGAGCGAATACTTAGATTGAAAACGTCTCCGGCCCTTACCAGAAACAGAATCCAATGGCGAACTGGTTACCTGTCGTTACCGTCGGGATTGCCTTGATGGGATTGATGGTGGCGATCTGGCGCGATCTGCGTACCGACATGCGCGACCTGCGTACCGACATGCGGGCAGATATGCGCCAGATAGAGACGCGCCTGTCTGATGTGGAAAAGGAACAAGCCGAGGTCAAAGGCCTGTTACAGGGCCTGCGGGAAACGATTGTCCGTCAGGCCGTCCCGGAGCGCGAATAGACCAAAGCACCGCAGAAACATACACAAGAGTGGGGGCGACCCCTGCGTCGCCCCTTCCGTTGGGGGTGGCCGGTTTTCCGGCCTGAGACCACAAACCCTTCGAACCTGACCTGGATCATGCCAGCGTAGGGAAAACGGACGAGCGCCCGCAAAAGCCGTTTTCCCCGTACCTGGAGAAAGCGGCTTTTTCATTATGCGCAGCTCGAACCTGTTCCCCGCCTTTCCGGCGCTGGCCGTCCTCCTGCTCGCCGCCGCTTACGCCGGCGCCGCGCCGCTGACAATGAGCGGCACGGTCGTCGACGCCGAGACCGGCGAGCCCCTGGCCGGTGCCAACCTCATCGCCAAAAATCTCGCGGTCATCACGGACGAGGACGGCCGCTTCGAGCTGCCGCTGGCTGCAGGGGACTCGGCCGCGGTCAGCCACGTCGGGTACGAGCCGGCGGTCATCCGCGCGCGGCCGGGAGCCCCTGGGCCGCTTACGGTGCGGCTGCGTCCCGTGGTCCTGCAGGTAGCGGAAACGGTCGTCACCGGCGGGCTCACCGAACAGGCGCTCGGGGAGGTTTCCTCCGCTGTGACGGTGTTCGACCGGGGGCGCATCGACGCGGGCGGCGGCCACCTGCAGGAGCTGATCCCGGCGGTCCCCAACCTCAACTGGGCCGGCGGAACCTCGCGGCCCCGCTACTTCCAGATCCGCGGCATGGGGGAACGCAGCCACTACGCCGGGGAAGGGCCGCCCAGCTTCTCGGTCGGCTTCGTGATGGACGACGTCGACCTGAGCGGCCTCGGCATGGCCGGGATGCTGCACGACCTCGACCAGGCCGAGGTATTCAAAGGCCCCCAGTCGACGATCTTCGGGCCGAACGCCATGGCCGGACTGATCAACCTCAAGTCCGCCGATCCCACCGGGTCCATGAGCCTGGGGGGAACCGTCTCGGCCGGCAGCGACGGCCTGCTGCGCATCTCACCCACCCTCAACGTCCCGGCCGGCGAGCAGCTGGCCCTGCGGGTCGGGGGCAGCTGGGGGCGGTCGAACGGCTTCCGGGAGAACCGGCACCTCGGAGTCGACGACTCCAACCGCCGCAACGAGACCCTGGCGCGGGCGAAGCTGCGCTACGGGAACGGCGCCGGGGCCAGGCTCGTCGCCACGTTTTTCCGCGCCGACCTCGACAACGGCTACGACGCCTGGGTGCCGGACAACAACGAAGACCTCGCCACCTACTCCGACAACCCGGGCGTCGACAGCCAGACGACCCACGCCGCTTCCCTGCGGGGCAGCCTGCCGCTGGCGGCGTCCGGCGCGGAACTGGTCTCGATCACCTCCTGGGGGCGCACCGAGCTCGAGCACAGCTACGACGGCGACTGGGGCAACGACGAGTTCTGGAAGCAGGAGCCGTACGGCTTCGACCCGGAAGAGCAGGGATGGAGCTACGACTTCTTCGACCGCAACCTCCGGGACCGCACCACCTTCACGCAGGAGGTCAGGCTGCTGAAGGAGGACCGCGGCGGCAGCGGCGACCTCGTCGCCGGCGCCTACCTGAAATCGCTGCGGGAAAACGACGACGCCGGCGGCTGGCTGTTCGGCGGCGACGCCACCGACCTGCAGAGCCGTTTCGACATCGCCGATCTCGCCTTCTACGGCCAGTACAGCCGCGAGCTTTCCCCCCGCTGGAGGCTGACCCTCAACGCCCGCCTCGACCGCAACGCCACCTCGTATGAGGGGACCACCAACTCCGGGGCCGAGCAGGTGGAGTTCGAGGTCACCCAGTGGCTGCCGGGCGGCAAGCTGGCGCTGACCCACGCCCTGGCCCCGAACCGGAACCTGTACGCGGCGGTTTCCCGGGGGTTCCGCGCCGGCGGCGTCAACCAGCACCCGCGCCTGGCCCCCGCCAGCCGCCCCTTCGATCCGGAGTACGTGCTCAACTGGGAGCTGGGGTACCGGGCCTCGGGGACGCGCGCGACCACGGCCCTGACCTTCTTCCACGCCCTGCGCTCCGACCAGCAGGTCGAGCTGTCGAGCCAGCAGGACCCGG
>JAPOZF010000452.1 GCA_026706165.1 Gemmatimonadota bacterium | reverse complement strand
CGTCGCCAGGGCCTCCTCGACCTTGCGGGCGATCTTCTGCTCCACCTCGATCGGTCCGGCGTTCGGGTATTCGATCCACATCCCCAGCCAGCGCTCCTCGAACCCCTCGGGAGCCAGGCTCAGGGGGGTGCGCACGTAGGCGATCGAGCCGACCACCAGCAGCGCCAGGAGGATCATCACGACCGTCACCGGCCGGGTGACGCTGAGCCGCGGGATCAGGTGCCGGTGCGTCTCTTTCATCTGCCCCTGTCGACGGCCGCGTAGACCGTCGGAATGACCACGAGGGTGAGGAACGTCGAGCTCATCAGCCCGGCGATCACGGTGACCGCCATCGGGGTGCGGATCTCGGCGCCGTCGCCGAACCCCAGCGCCATCGGCGCCAGGCCGAGAACCGTCGTCAGGGTCGTCATCAGAATCGGGCGCAGGCGCACCGACCCGGCGCGCACGATGGCCTCGCCCTTCTCCATGCCGCCGCGCCGCAGGGTGTTGATGTAGTCGACCAGCACTATGGCGTTGTTGACGACGATTCCGGCCAGCATGATCATGCCGATGAAGACGACGACGCTCAGGGGGATCTGCTGCCAGACCAGGACTGCGACCACCCCGATCAGGGCCAGCGGCACCGTGAACATGATCACCAGCGGGTGCAGCAGCGATTCGAACTGGCTCGCCATGACGACGTACACGAGGAAGAGGGCGAGGGCGAGGGCGAACAGCAGGCTGTCGAGGGAGGTCTCCATCTCCTGGTTCTGGCCGCTGATCAGGAAGCCGAACCCGTCCGGGAAGGGGTGGCTGCGCAGCGCCTGCTCGATACTCCGGGAGGCCGAGCCCAGGTCGATCCCCTTGGTGTTGGCGGTGACCAGGGCGGCCCGCTGCTGATCGATGCGGCGGATTTCGCTCGGCCCCTCGGCGATCGAGATCGAGGCCACCGAGGCCAGCGCGATCGGCACCTCCCCTCCGGGATTGACCACCAGCCGCCTCAGCTCCTCGACGCTGAGACGGTCAGCTTCCCGCAGGCGCACCAGCACGTCGATGTTGCGCTCCCGCTCGCGGAAATCGGTCGCCACCCGGCCTCTCACCTTGTTGCGCACCAGCTCGGCGACCTGGCGCAGGTCGAGTCCGTATTCGGCGAGGCGCTCGCGGTCGTACCTGATCTGCAGCTCCGGGTGCCCGGACTGCAGGGTCGACCTGACGTCGGCGAGGCCGGCCAGGCCGGCCATCAGGGTCTCCGTCTCCCGGCTCACCTGCCGCAGCTGCTGCAGGTCGTCGCCGTGAACCTCGACCTCGACCGGGGTCTTGAAGCTGAACAGCGTCGGGAACGCGACCTCGATCTCCACCTCGGGGAGATCGGCCAGCTCGCGGCGCAGGCTGGCGATCAGCTCCTCCTCCTCAACCGGGGTCGCGCCCGGCACCATCTTCACGGTCAGCCTGGCGGTGTGCTCCCCCTCGTCCGCCCTCGACGACGCCGACCTGTCGGTGCCCACCGCGGTCGCCACCCGCTCGACCCCAGGCTGCTTGAGGGCGGCATCCTCGATCTCGCGCACCACCTCCGCGGTCCGCCACAGGGGGGTGCCGACCGGCAGCGCCGCCTCGAGGTTGAACTCCCCCTGGTGGACCTGCGGAATCAGCTCGGTCCCCAGCCGCGGGACGAGCCCCGACCAGCAGAGCCAGAAGCAGGCCGCCGCCGCCGCGATCACGAGGTAGCGTTGGCGCAGCGCCGACTCGAGCAGCACCGGGTAAACCCGCAGCGCCAGGCCGATCGCCCGCCGGCACAGGAACAGGATCGGCGCGAAGACCGGGGCGAGCAGAACGCCGGCGGCGGTCGCCGCGCCGAGAACGGCCAGCACGGCGAGCAGCAGCGCCACCTGCAGGAGGATGCCGGCGGTGCGCAGCAGCGTGTGGAAGAGGAAGCGGACCAGCAGGAACAGGAAGGCCGCCGCCCCGGGGAGGGCGCGGACCAGGCGCCGGAGAACGCGGCGGCCGGCGCTGCCCTCCGCCGTCCACATCCATCCCGACAGGCGGGCGGCGTCGGCGGCCAGGGCTCCCGGAGAATCGTACCCCAGCAGGTTCGGCCAGATGCGCTCGAACGGCTGCCAGGGGCCGATGCGGCTCTCCCGGGCCCAGTCGGCGAACGATGCCTGCAGGGTGCGCTGCGGCCGGATCCGGAAAATCTCCGCCGGCTTCAGCAGGATCCAGAGCGCCTCGAAGAGCAGAACGGCCGCTCCCTTCAGGACCGCGGCAGCCAGGGCCCCGACAGCCAGCGGAATCCGCAGCGCCAGGTCGAGCAGCAGCTGCGGCAGGACCAGGGCGGCCTGCACCGCCCTCTCGCGCGGCGGGCCGGGCGCCGCCGCCGCGCGCGCCCGGGCGAACGCCGCCAGCCTCAGGAAGTCGCCGGCGGCGAGCGGGGAACCGTCTGCGCCCCCCTGCTGCAGGCGGCGCGACGCCAGCATCGGTATGAAGTAGAGGGCGGCCAGCAGCGAGGCGAGCAGGGAAAAGACCACGGTGAGCGCCATGTCGCCGAACACCTGCCCGGCGACCCCCTCGACGAAGACGATGGGGAAGAAGACGGCGATCGTCGTCAGGGTGGATGCGAAGACCGCGGCCCCGACCTCACCGGTGCCGCGGATCGTTGCCCGCACCAGGTCGTCCCCCTCCTCGCGGCAGCGGAAAATGCTCTCGAGGACGACGATGGAGTTGTCGACGAGCATCCCGATGCCGAGGGCCAGGCCCCCGAGCGACATGATGTTCATCGACACGTCGAACAGGTACATCGGCGCGAAGGTCGCCGCGATCGAGACCGGAATGGTGACGCCGACGATCAGCGTGTGCAGGACGTTCCTCAGAAACGCCAGCAGCACGAAGATCGCCAGGGCGCCGCCGATGAGGGCGCTCTTCCGCACCTCGTCGATGGCGTCGACGATGAACACCGACTGGTCCGACAGCACCTCGATCTCCATCTCCTCCGGCAGCAGGTGGCTGATGAAGTCCGTCATGCGCAGGTGCTCGAGGGTCTTCACCGCCTCGGCGCGCTTCTGCTCCTCGAGGGCCTCCTCCCTGTCTTCTCCTCCCTCCCCGGTACCTTTCGCTTCTTCATCCTCCGCGGCGGCTTCTCCGCTTTCGACAGCGCTGGTGTCCGCCGCCGCCTCCCGCGCCCTCTCCTCCTCCCGCAGGCGGGCGACGTACTGCTGCTGCTCCGGCAGCCCGTGGATGCGGTTGATCACCCTTTGCGCGACCGCGACGATGTTGGCGTCCGCCTCCTTGTAGATCTCGATCTCGACGCTCTCGCTGCCGTCGACCCGGGTGAGGACCTCGCGGTCCTTGGACGACCGGTGCACGGCGGCGACGTCGCCGAGGCGGATCTCGGCTCCCTCCTTTTCCGCCACGATCAGGCGGCGGATCTCGTCGACCGTCTGGAACTCGTTGATCGTGCGCACGAGGTACCAGGTCAGCCCCTCGCGCATCTGCCCGCCCGGCAGGTTGACGTTGGCCTGGTCGAGGGCCCGGTTGATCGCCGAGACGTCCAGCCCCATCAGGCTGATCCGCTGCTCGTTGAGGTCGACGTGGATCTGCTCTTCGAGGCCGCCCTTCACCTTGACGGCGGCGACCCCCGGGATCGCCTCCAGCTCGCGCTTGATCTCGCGGTCGGCGAGGCGGCGCAGCTCGAACATCGTCTGCGGCCCGTGCAGCCCCAGGCGGATGATCGGGTCGAGGGAGGGGTCGTACCTCAGCAGCAGCGGCTTTTCCGCATCCTCGGGCAGCCGCAGGCGGTCCGATTTTTCGCGGATGCTCTGGGAGGCGGCGTCCATGTCGGTGTCCCACTCGAACTCGAGGACGACGTCGGACTGCCCCGCCTTGCTGATCGAGCTGATGCGGACGAGCTGGCGGACGATGCCGAGCTCCTGCTCCAGCGGGCGCGACACCAGCGATTCCACCTCTTCCGGGGCGGTGCCGGGGTACTCGGTGCGCACCGTGATCGCCGGGTAGGCTATGTCCGGCATCAGGTCGAGGGACAGGCGCTGGTAGGAGACCCAGCCGAACACGCAGACCGCGGTGACGATCATCAGGATCGCGACGGGCCGCTGCGTCGTGACGGCGAAACGGGTGCTGAAGCTGCGAGTGGGCCCGGGGCCGGCCATGGCCCTATCCCCGGCCGCTGGCGGGTCGAGGTTCGGGATCCGCCCGGTGTTCGCTGACCACCTTTACGCGGGCCTTGTCCTTCAGGCCGGCCTGACCGATGACGATGACGGGGGCGCCGGCGGCGATGCCGGACAGGGCCTCGATGAAGCGGCTGTTCTCGTACCCGGCGTCGAGGCTGACCCGCGACGCGGTGCTGTCCTCGACGACGAAGACGTAGCGCTCGCCGCCGTCGTAGACGACCGCCTGCTTGGGCAGCAGGACGGCGTCGGTGTGGGTGTCGGTGACGACGCGGACGTTGACGAAGACCCCCGGCCGCAGGTGCTCCCAGCGGTCCCGCAGCCCGACGGTGACCTTGAAGGTCCCGCTCTTGGGGTCGACGACCGGGCTGATGCGCTTGACGTACCCCTCGAACTCCATGCCCTGGAGAAAGTCGGAGACCACCACCGCCCTCTGTCCGACCTCCACCCGGGTCAGGTACCGCCCCGGCACGTACACCCGGGCGATCATGTCGTCGATCTTTACGAGGTCGAACAGCTTGTCCCCGGGGGCGACGCGGGCCCCCACCTGCACCTGCCTGGTCGTGATAACGCCGGCGAACGGGGCCCGGATCACCGTGTTTTCCAGGGCCAGGCGGGCCTTCTCGACTTTCAGCCGGGCTTCATCGAGGTGAAAGAGCCTGTCCTCGTGGTCCTGGGGGGCGATCAGGCCGCGGCGGAACATCTCCTGGGTGCGTTTGTACCCCATCTCGAGGTGGCGCAGCTCCATGGCGCTTTCGCGGTCGTCCAGGCGGGCCTGGTCGGCGTCGAGCTTCACCAGGGTGTCGCCGGCGGCGACATGGTCCCCTTCCTCGACGGCGACGACCTCCACCAGGCCGCTGACCTCCGGGTGTATCTCCACCGCCGCCTCGGTCTCCACGGTCGAGCTGAACAGCAGGAAGGAGGAGATGTCGCCGATGGTCGACAGGGCGGTCTCCACCGGCACCGCGTCGATCCGGGCGGTATCGGCCCGGCTGGTGTCCGCCGCCGCGGTCGAATCGGCGGCCGTCGAGTCGGCTGCGGTCGAGTCGGTCCTGGCGCTGCCGTCCGCTTCGGAATCCCCGCCGAGGAACTGGCAGCCCCCTGCCCAGAAGGCCGCGGCGAGGATTCCCGGAAACGCCCGCACCAGCAGCGGCGCCAGCCTCCGCGGAAATTGTCTATGTTGCTGGAAATAATACATTACTGGAAAGTATAAGAAGGTCATTGAATGGCCTGTGGTGCACCCTGTCAAGCCGCATCCTCCGCCCCTGGAAGGCCTGTTCCGGCTCTCCACCGGGATGCCGGCGAACTGGAAACCCCGGCAGGGTGCGCGGACTGCGCGCAAGGTAGTTCTCACCCGGGCAAAATTGCCGGCAGGAGGTTCAGCCGATGAGCTACAAGGAGATCAACTCCGCGGAGGCCCTGGAGCTGATGCGGGAGCAGGGATACCGGTACGTCGACGTGCGCTCCGAGCCGGAGTTCCTCAGCGGGCACCCCTCGGGAGCCCTCAACATCCCGATCATGCACCGCGAGGCGTTCGGCATGGTGCCCAACCCGGACTTTCTCGGGGTGGTCGAGGCGAATTTCGAACGCGGCGACAGACTGCTTCTGGGCTGCCAGTCGGGAGCGCGTTCGGCGCGCGCAGCCGAGATCCTTTCGGCTTCCGGGTTCACCGACGTGTCCAACGTCCGCGGCGGCTTCGGCGGAACTCACGCCGACAGCGGCGAGGTTATCGAGAAGGGCTGGCTCGAAAGCGGCCTCCCCATCGACCGGGGGGAGCAGGAGGGCCGCAACTACTCCGACCTGCAGGGTGGGCGGGGATGACGCCGGAGCGCGCGAATCCCTCCCGCGCCCTCTTTCTCAGGCTCACCCCCGCGCGCAGGTGCCAAGCCTCCCGAGCGCAGGGGGGCGGTCCCGAATGCTGAATCCCTGTTTTCAGGCCGGCATCGACGTCATGGGGCGCCGCTGCCTGGTAATCGGCGGCGGGGCCGAGGCGTCCGACAAAGCGGAGAGGCTGCTCGCCGCCGGGGCGCGGCTCGCCGTCGTCAGCCCGCGTCTCGACGAAGACCTCCGGGAATGGAAGGCCGCGGGGCGGTTCGAGCACCGCGAGCGCCGCTTCGATGCCGCGGATCTCGACGGGGTGTTTCTCGTCATCAACACGGTCCCCGACGACCCCGAGCTCGCCCGCCAGGTCTACGAGCTCGCCTGTCGCCAGGGGTCCCTGATCAACACCTGGGACCGGCCCGCGCAGTCCAACATCGCCATGGCCGCCCTCGTCTCCTCGGGGCACCTGAGAGTGAGCATCAGCACCAGCAACGCCAGTCCGTCCCTCGCCCGCCGCCTGCGCGAGGACCTCGAGCGGATCTTCGACGACAGCGAGTTTGTCGACTATCTCGACGGCCTCGGCCGCCTGCGGGCCCGGCTCAGGGAGACGCTCCCGGACAGCCGCCGCCGGTCGGAGATCCTCCGGTCGCTGGCCGCCGACTTCAGGCTCGACGCGAACCTCGGAATCCCCCCCGACTGGCGGCAGCGGATCGCCGCCCTGATGGAAAGCTCCCCCGGGGACGGAGCAGGCGAAAAGCAATAAAAAACCCCCGTACGGCAATTCCGTACCGGGGCCCGAACCTTTCCCTGACTGCGCTGCTCAGATCTCGTCGTCGTCTTCGTCGTCGTCGAACTCCTCGATCGGGACAGCGAGGTTTCCCTCCCGCGTCTGGTGCAGGGCTTCCTTGAGGAGCCGGCCGGGTTTGAAGTGCGTCTTGCGGCGGGCGGGGACGTAGATAATTTCACCGGTCCGGGGGTTGCGGGCCGCGGGCTTGGGGCGGGTGTCCTTGACCTGGAAAACGCCGAAACCCCTGATTTCGATCCGGTTCCCCTGGATCAGGCTGTCCCTCATGGCGACGAAGAGACTGTCGACCATTTTGGCCGCCAGATTCTTCTTGCAGCCGGTGCTCTGGCTGACGAGAAGGGCGAGATCCTTCTTCGTAATCGTCGACAACAGCCGACCCCCTGATGGAGGTTGGTTTTCCATGCCGGATCAGCCCGTAAAAATTGACATTAGTTGTTGGATTTAAAGACTTTCCGTCAAAGTACTCCCCTGATTTTTGACTGTCAAGAAAAATCTGCACGAACCATTTATTTTTCTGGCAGTTACAAGAAATTCGCCCCCTTTTTCGGACATCCCGTAAAACCTCTCGCCGGGGGTCAGAAAAACCGCCTTTCCGACCCTTTTCGCACCGCGGTTCTCCATTCCTCAGCCACCCTGTTTCCCAAGCTGTACCGGCCAGCCCAGGCGATGCCCATGACGGCGGAACTGCAGCTCCTCAGGCCCCTGAACTGTTGCATTACCGCCGCGTCCGTGCTCATCGGGGCGGTCGCGGGGGGAGCGGTGCCGCCGCCGCCCGCGGTCTGGCTCGCGGTGCTGGCAGCGGCCCTGATCACCGGGGCCGGGAACGCTTTCAACGACCTCCGGGACCTCGAGATCGACCGCATCAACCGGCCTCGCAGGCCGCTGCCCTCGGGCAGGCTGACGCCCCGTCGGGCCGCCCTGGCCGCCGCCGCGAGCGCCGCGGCCGGGCTGGGTTTTGCGGTCGGGGCCGGTCCTGTTCCGGGACTGATCGCCGCCGGCACGCTCGCGGGACTGTGGCTGTACAGCGTCCGCCTCAAGAGCACCGTGCTCTGGGGCAACCTTCTGGTCGCATTCCTCGCGGCGCTGGTTTTTCCCTTCGGAGCACTCGCCGGCGGGGCCCTGGGACGGTCCTGGATCCCCGCCGGTTTCGCCCTGCTCTTCCACCTGGGCCGCGAGATCGTCAAGGACGTCGAGGACCTAGAGGGGGACCGCGCCCGCGGAGTGCGCACCCTTGCCCTGGCGGTCGGCGCCCCGAAAGCCCGGTGGGTGGCGGCCTGCATTTACGGGATGCTGATCGCCGGCACACTCCTCCCTGGCTGGCTCGGACTGTACGGCTGGGCATATGGGGCGGTTGTAATGCTGATGGACGCTCTCCTCCTGATCGTCATGGCTCGTTTCGTCCTCGGCGACGGGGGCGCGAGCCGGGCGTTGAGGGCGCTGATGCCGCTGGGCCTGCTCGCCATCCTCGTGGGCGAGTTCTACCGGGGCTGACGGAGAGACGCCGGCGCCGGCGCCGCATTACCGGCGCCGCATTACCTTAAGGACCATGAATCTCTCGCCGCCGCGCGGTACCCGGGACTTCTATCCCGACGACTTCCGGCTCCGCGACTGGCTGTTCACCCGTTTCCGCGAGGCCTCGCGGGCCTTTGCCTTCGAAGAGTACGACGCCCCGGTCGTCGAATCGGAGGAGCTCTACGTCCGCAAGGCCGGCGAGCAGATCGTCGACGAGCTGTACGGGTTCGAGGACAAGGGGGGGCGGCGCCTCGCCCTGAGGCCGGAGATGACCCCTTCCATCGCCCGCCTCGTGCTGGCCAGGGCGGGGTCGCTGGCGCTGCCGCTGAAGTGGTTCAGCATTCCGCAGTGCTGGCGCTACGAGCGCATCCAGCGCGGCCGCAGGCGCGAGCACTTCCAGTGGAACGTCGACATCTTCGGCATCTCCGACATCGCCGCCGAGGCCGAGCTCCTCTGCCTCCTGACGACCCTGTTCTCGCGCCTCGGCCTGACCGCCGAAGACGTCGAGATCAGGCTCTCGAGCCGCAAGATCATCGAGGCGGTGCTCGACGCCGCCAACGTCCCCGAAGGGCGCTTCTCCGAGGTCTGCGTGCTCGTCGACAAGCTCGACAAGCTGCCTGCGGCGGCGGTGCGGGAAGATCTCGAACGCCTCGGACTGGACGCCTCCGTCGTCGACACCCTCCTCGAGCTGACCTCGGCCGGCTCCCTCGAGGACGCCGCCGCCCTGATCGGGGAAGAGAGCGGCGGCATCGGCGACCTGCGCCGGCTGCTCGCTCTGGCCGCCGGGTACGGAATCGCCGACTGGGTGCGTTTCGACGCCGGCCTGGTGCGCGGCCTCGCCTACTACACCGGGGTGGTCTTCGAGGCTTTCGACCGCGCCTCCGAGCTCAGGGCGATCTGCGGGGGAGGGCGCTACGACCGCCTGCTGTCGACCTTCGGAGGCAGGGACATTCCCGCCTGCGGCTTCGGCTTCGGGGACGCCGTGATCGTCGAGCTGCTGTCGGAAAAGGGCCTCCTGCCGGAGCTGCCGCGGCGCTTCGACGACGTCGTCTTCCCCTTCAGCGCCGAGCTGCGGCCCGCGGCCATGGAGGTCGCCTCCCGTCTGCGCCGGGCCGGCCGCTCGGTCGACCTCGTTCTCGAGGAGCGCAGGATGAAGTGGGCCTTCCGGCACGCCGACAGCTGCGGCGCCTCGCGGCTGGTCCTCGTCGCCCCGGACGAGTGGGAGCGCGGCCTGGTCAAGGTGCGCGACCTGGAGACAGGGGAAGAGCGGGAGGTCCCCGCCGGCGAGGTCGCCGGCCTGCACGCGGGGTCCGGGCGGTGAAGATCGGCCTCTGCGCCTGGAGCTTCACCGGCGCTCACAGGGAAGCCGGCTGCCAGATCGATCCCCACGAACCGGAGGGGCTCGCGGGAATGGCCGCGGCGAGCGGGCTGGCGAGCATCGAAACCGCCGCCGACCTGCTCTGGCGGCGACCCCCCGACGAGCGCGCCAGGTTTCGCGAGCTGCTGGAGGAATACGGGCTCGACCTGTTTTCTCGACACCGGCAGCGAGGATCTCGCCGGGGACCGGGGGCCGCTGCTGGCCGCCATCGACACCGCGGCCGAGCTCGGGGCCAGGGCGGTGCGCACGACGGTCAGCCCGGTCCTGGAAGGAGACCGGCGGCGCTACGGGGCCGAGGGCTGGCGCCGCCACCTGTCCTCCCTGGTCGAGCCGCTGCGGCGGGGGATGGCAGCCTCCGAGGAGGCGGGGATTCCGGTCGGGATCGAGAACCACCAGGACCTCTGCTCACAGGAGCTGGTCTGGCTCTGCGAGCAGGTAGGCAGTCCGATGCTGGGGGTCACGATGGATTGCGCCAACGCCCTGGCGGTCGGCGAGACTCCGGAGCGGTTCGCCGGCGCCGTGCTTCCCCATCTCAAGCACGTCCATCTGAAGGACTACCGCATCCACCCGACGGCCTCCGGTTTCCGTTTCGTCCGCTGCGCCCTCGGGTCCGGGGTCGTCGACTGGCCGCGGCTGCTGCGGCTGTTCGGGGAGGGGCCCGGCGAGCTGCAGGGTTGCATCGAGCTGGGGGCCTCGACGGCGCGCCACATCCGCATCCTCGAGCCGGAGTTCTGGGAGACCTTCCGCCTGGGGGAGCCGTTTCCCGAGCGCCCTTTCGACTCCGTCCTCGATGCCATCCGCAGGTTGCACGGAGCGGCGCGCCCGGCCGACGAGGAGTGGCGCACCCCTCACGAGCGGGGGGAATCTGCGGCCGCCTGTTCCGCATACGAGCTGCAGCAGTTCGCCGCCTCGGTTATCCACCTCAAGGAGACAGGGGCGCTGGCGGCCCCCTGACTTCAACCCCGCCTGTCATCCGGCCGCAAAGGCTGCGGGGCTGCTGCCGGCCCTGCGGCCGCGCGGCATTGCGGTCCTTCCGGCACTTCCGACTCGACCCGGCGCGCACCTCGTCTACCCCGGAAATTCCGCCGCGCCGGCAGCGCGGCTTGTCTTCGCCCCGGTCATTCCGCCCCGACGGCGCAGCGACTGTATCAACGGGTTCTGAGGCTCTCGAGCTGACCGGTTTCCGGCAGGTCGGCGATCGCGTTCTCAAGGGTACCGATCCCGGCGAAGGTCATGCGCACCAGGTCCCCTGCGACCAGGCCGCCGGGAAGGTCGGCCTCGGCGAACACGATCGGGGTGCCCCAGTACAGGACCTGGAGCTGCCGGGGATGCAGCGGCAGGCGGCTGAAAAGCGACCGCTCCATGTGAAACAGCCCTTCCGGCATGTTGAGATTGCCCTGGCCGGTCGGCCCTTCCTTGAAGGCCGCCCGGCGGCCGCCGCGGACGATCTCGCAGCTGACCGCCACGTCGCCGTCGTCGAACTCCGAAGCGGCTACGAGGACCGGCCCGAAGCTGGCGCAGCCGCCCGCCCAGTTCTTGGCCTGGGGAAGGTTCAGGGGGTTGGCCGCCTCGATGCCGTTGTCGGTGGCGTCGTTGCCCCCGGTGTAACCCAGGCGCTCGAGCCGGCCGCGTTCGTCGAGGCCGTACAGGGTCACCAGCTCGGTCTCGGGAACGAGCCGCTGCGTGTCCCGGGGACGGGTGAGCGTCTGGCCGTGGCCGACGACGCTGTCCGGGTCCCCCTTGGCGAACAACTCGGGGCGGCCGCCCGCGGCGCATTCGCGGTACTTCTGCTCGTACACGTTGACCTGGTCGCCGGTGGCCTGCTTCGACTCGATCTCGCGGAGCCGGGCGCTGTCCTCGTGGGTCACACCGGCCAGCCAGATGCGCAGGGCGTGGGGATCGCCGGCCGGGCCGCTGGCCGGCTTGAGCGGGAACGGTCCCCCGTCCCCCTCGCGGCCGGCGAGGAGTCCAGACAGCGGCAGCGAAGGGGCTGGAGCCCTGTCCAGAAGCCTGGAAAGGGCGACCTCGAAACCTTCGGCCGCTCCGCCGCAATCGTAGTAGATGCCGTGGACGGTCGCCGGCCCGTCATCGCCGGTCAGGTCGATCACCCTGTCCCCGTCGACGGCCCCGACGCGATCGCTGCCGTCCGCCTCCCGGTACTGAATCAATCTCATATCCTGTCTCCTTTGCTGTCCCGACCATGCATCCGGTTCGATTTCTTCATTGTGCCCATTCCTGCGTAGAGCGACCGCTCCCGAAGTCTTCCGCCCCTGTCCGGATTCAAAGGCCCCCAAGACCTCGGCGGCAATCGACACGGAGGTCTTTCCCGGGGATCCATTGCCGTCCGTGAAGCTGCGTGGAAGGCGACGCCCCCCGTCACCTTGCTTTACCCACGCCCCCCGGATCCGGCCTGACCGCTTCCCGCAACTCAGGCGAACAGGGGCTGGTCCCCTGCCGCAACGACGCCGGCCTCCCCGGCCCGGCGCATCAGCTCCTCGATCGCCGCGGTCCCTTCGCTTCCGTAGTCGAGGGTGAAGTCGTTGACGTATAGGGCGATATGGGACTCGACGACGGCGCGCTCCATCTCCTGCGCGTGCGCGGCGACGTACTCCCGCGTCTCCTCCGGATGGGCGTGGGCGTACTCGACGCTCCGGCGCAGGGCTTTGTCTATGGCGGCGACCGCTTCGGCTCCCAGGTTCCTCCGCGCCGCGATTCCGCCCAGCGGGATCGCACGGCCGGTCTCCTGCTCCCACCACTCCCCGAGGTCGACGACCTGCCTCAACCCGTAGTCCGGATAGGTGAAGCGGCTCTCGTGGATGATGACGCCGGCGTCGACGCCGCCGTCCCTCACCGCCGGCATGATCTCGTGAAACGGCAGGATAACCGGCGCCGGGGAGCCCGGGGCGAACAGGCGCAGCAGCAGCGCCGCGGTCGTCAGCGCTCCCGGGACCGCCACTCTCAGGCCGCCGAGTTCCCCCGGGGAGAGCGCTTCCCTCGCCACCACCAGGGGACCGCAGCCGCGGCCGAGGGCCCCGCCCGAACGCAGCAGGCAGTACTCCTCCCTCAGGTGGGCGAGGGCGTGGAAGGACACCTTGACGATGTCCAGCTCGCCGCGCCCCGCCATCCCGTTCAGGGTCTCGATATCCTCGAGGACCTCGCGGAACCCCGGCGCCCCCGGCAACCGATCGCGCACGAGAGCGTAGAAG
The DNA here is from genome assembly GCA_026706165.1 of Gemmatimonadota bacterium. Next base: position 10,154 of record JAPOZF010000452.1, on the reverse strand, counting down.
ATGAAGGTGTCGTTGGGGCAGGTGGAATACCCCAGGGAATAGACCGGCGCGCTCACGGCTCGAGCTTCTCCAGGGCAGCCAGGGCCGCGGACTGGGCGACGCCCGCCGCCAGGGGGATGTCCCAGGTGTCGATGGCGCGGTCCTCGACCCGGTTGCTGATCCCGCGTATCTCGAGAAACGGGACGCCGTAAATCCTGCTGACGTGGGCGGCGGCCGCCCCCTCCATGTTCTCGCACAGGGCTTCGAAGCGCAGCCCCCGCTCCCTGCCGAGGCCGGCGCTGCCGCTGCATTCCTGGACCGTGACGAAGGCGCCGACAGCCGGCTCGCCCCCCGCCGCGGCGACGGCGGTTCGGGCATTCTCGACCAGCTCCCGGTCGAGCGGGAAGCGGTTGAAGATCTCGCTTTCTCCGTCGCGCCAGACCGGGATGCCGATCAGCTCGCCCGGCTGCCAGCCGGCACCGGTGCGCACCCCGATATCGCCGTACACCTCCTCGCTGGCGAGGGCGACGTCCCCGACGCGCAGGGAGGTGTGCGGATATCCCCCGCCGACCCCGACCTGCAGGACGAGGCCCGGAAGGTCGGCCTGCAGCGCGCAGGTCAGGGCCTGGGCGGTATTGACCGCCCCCAGGCCCCCCTCTATCAGGTGGACGTCCCGGCCCCGAAGGCGGCCGCTGCGCCACGGGCGCCCCCCCACCCGGTGGCGGACCCCGTCGATCTCACCGGCGAGCAGCGTCTGCTCCGCGGCGGTCGCCGTCAACAGGATGGCGTGCTTCACCTTCTTTTTTCGACCGGGATCACGGTAAGGACGAGGAGTGAAGGAGTTCCGGGAAACCGGTGAGCCCCCGAGCGCGCGGCAACGCCGCGGCGAGAGGCAATAAGCCGGGGGCCGGCGCGGTTCGTCAAGCCTGGCAAGCCCCTTCTGAACCGACGGATCCCGGCTTTCAGAGGCTGCCGGCCCGGGCCCCGGGACTCCTTCCGAACGCTGTCCGGGATGCTTGTGCAGCCAGTTGCCGCCGCCCTATCTTCGGCCCCCGATCCCACGAGCACACATACCCAGGAGCGGTTGCGGATGCCCGGACTGTACGGACGCAGCTACACGAAACAGCAGATTCTCGACCTCGTCGGCGACATGAGCCAGGTGGCCGGCGTGCGGCGGGCCGAGCTCGTCGAAGGAAACGAACGCGGCGCCGACCTGATCGAGATATCGAACGCCTCGGGGCTCAGCTTCACCCTGCTTCCCGGGCGCGCCCTCGATATCGCCTCGGCGTCGTACAAGGGGATGTCGCTCTGTTTCCGCTCGAAGACCGGGGACGTCGGCCCGGCGTTCTACGAGCCGGATGGCTTCAACTGGATGCGCGGTTCCTACCTCGGGCTGTTGACGACCTGCGGGTTGACCTTCGTGGGCCACCCCGAAACCGACCCTGAAGCCGAGAACGAGGAGCTCGGCCTGCACGGCCGCCTGTCCTACATCCCGGCCAAGCAGGTGGTGGCCGGCGGTTCATGGGAGGGTGAGGACTACGTCGTTCGCGCCGGCGGCAGGATGCGCGAAACCATCATGTTCGGGCACTGCCTCGAAATGTCCCGGGAGGTGTCGACCGTGCTCGGAGAGAAGTCGATTCGCATACACGACCGCGTCGAGAACCTGGGAGTGGACCCGGCGCCGCTGATGGTCGTCTACCACACCAATCCCGGCTGGCCGCTGCTCGACGCCGGCACCCGCCTGGTCCTGCATTCCCGCCTGAGCACGGAGTGGGTGAACGACCAGGAGGTCGGGCCTGAGGAGTACTCCCTGGCCACGGAGCCGAAGGCGGAGATGCACGACGACGTGTACGTTCACCGGCCGCTTGCGGACAGCGGCGGCGACGTCCATGTCGGCCTGATCAACGAGGGCCTGGAGCTGGGGTTGTACTGGAAGTTCCCGCAGCGGGAAATTCCGATCGTCAACCACTGGCAGCACTTCCACCGCGGCACCTTCGTCACCGGCATCGAGCCGGGCAACTGCAGCGTCCTCGGGCGCGCCTGGAACAGGAAGCACCAGACCCTGGAGCATATCGAGCCCGGGGCGGTGCGCGACTTTCACATCGAGATCGGAGTCCTCGACGGCATGAGTGAGATCGAGGCTTTCGAGCGCGAGGTGGCGGAAGGGGTCCAGCGGTAAGCGGTCAGCCGGACCAGGTGATCCGGTAGATCAGGCCGGCCTGGTCGTCGGAGAGCAGCAGCGAGCCGTCTGGCATGACGAGTAGGTCGACCGGCCTCCCCCAGTTCGACTCCCCCTGCAGCCAGCCCTCCGCGAAAGGCTCGTAGGAAGCCCCGCCGGCGGCGTCGAGGCGCACCAGGGTGACGCGGTAGCCGATCTTGTTGCTGCGGTTCCAGGAGCCGTGCTCGGCGATGAAGATCTGGTCGCGGTACTCCTGCGGGAACATGTCCCCTGTGTAGAAGCGCATTCCGAGGGCGGCCACGTGCGGGCCGAGCTCCCGGACCGGAGGGACGAACTCGCCGCAGGGGCGCCGGTCTCCGAACTTCGGATCGGCGATGCCGGCGCCGTGGCAGTAGGGATAGCCGAAGTGCTGCCCCGATGCGCTCAGCCGGTTCAGCTCGTCCGGCGGCTCATCGTCCCCCATCCAGTCCCTGCCGTTTTCCGTGAACCACAGTTCCCCCGTCTGCGGGTGCCAGTCGAAGCCGACGGAGTTGCGCACCCCCCGCGCCACGACTTCGAAGCCCCCCGTGGAAGGATCGAGCTTTCCGATCGACGCGTAGGGATCTTCGGAGAGGCATATGTTGCAAGGCGCGCCGACCGGCACGTACAGCATGCCATCCGGGCCGAAGCGGATGAACTTCCAGCCGTGGGCCCTGTCGGTCGGGAAGGCGTCGCTGACGATCTCCGGCTGCGGCGGGTCGTCGAGGCGCTCCTCGATGCCGCGGTAACGCAGGATGCGGCTTATTTCGGCAACGTAGAGATCCCCGTCCCTGAAGGCGACGCCGTTCGGCGTGTTCAGGCCGCGGGCGAGGGTGACCACCCGCTCCGCCCTGTGGTCGCCGTCCTCGTCGCGCAGGGCGAAGACTGCGCCGCCGCCGCCGAACTGGGTGCCGACGAACAGGGTGCCGCCGCTTCCGAGGCTCAGGGAGCGGGCGCCGCGAACCTCCTCGGCGTACACGCGGATGCGGAACCCTTGCGGAAGCTCGATCTGCTTCAGCCGAGGGTCTCCGGGGAGATCCTCTCCAACTCCCTCCTCATCCGCCCCGGACGCCGCTTCTTCGACCGCGGTCCGCACCGCGGCGACGACCTGGGCGGCATGGGGCCGCTCGCTTCCCGAGCAGCCTGCGGCGAGCCCTCCCAGCAGAAAACAGATCAGCACCTGCTGCCTCCATGCGCCACCGATTCGCTTACACATCACTCCCCTCCTTCTCTCGCGCTCCGGCCCCCCCCCTGCTCCCTGTCGAGGATCTCCCGGTAGCAGCGCTGCAGCCGCCTCGAGGTGGCGGTCTCGGTGTATTTGCCGAGCACCCGCTGCTGCGCCGCCCGTCCCATCCGCCGCCTCAGCCCGCCGTCCTGCAGCAGCCGCTCGACGCAGCCAAGGAAGCGGTCGACGTCCCGCAGCGGGAACAGCAGCCCGGTGACTCCGTCTTCGACCACCTCACGGGTGCCCCGTATGTCCGTCGCCACCCCCGGAAGCCCCATGGCCGCGGCCTCCATCAGCGCCCGGGGGATCCCCTCGCGGTGCGAGGGCAGAACGGCGACATCCATCGCCAGGTAGAGCTCGGGCATGTCGCGGCGCCGGTCGAGGAGCACGCATTTTCCGTCGAGGCCGTGCTGCCGCGCCAGCAGTTCGGGATCGACGGCGTCCGACTGCTCCGGTTCGGCGATCCCGACGTTGAGGAAGCGCACATCCCCCCGCGCCCTGGCGAGCCTGCCGGCCATCTCGAAGAACTCCCTGTACCCCTTCTCCTCCACGAGGCGCCCGACCATGCCGACGACGAGGTCGGCCTCTCCCAGCCCAAGCTCCGCCCGCTTCCCGCGGCGCGCGTCCGGGTACAGCCGCGGGTCGAAGCGGGTCTCGTCGATGCCGTTCCCCTCCAGATGCAGCCTGTCCCCGGTCTTGAACCTGTGGTCGCGGGCGTAGGCGAAATCCTCTTCGCTCTGGAACAGCAGGTGGTCGCACCAGGCCGCGGTCCAGCGCTCGGCGCCCAGGGCCATGCCCCGGCGCATTCCCGACGCGTTCTCGTTGAAGAGGAAACCGTGCACGGTATGGAGGACGACCGGCCGGCGCGCCAGTTTCCCGGCGACCGGGCCGAGCAGGCCGCCCTTGGGATTGTGGGAGTGCACGATGTCGTAGCCTCCCCGGCGGATGACCCTGTACATCGCCAGGGCGCAGCGCGCGTCCGTGAGCGGGGCGATTTCACGCGCGAACGGAACGTGGATGACCTCCAGCCCCTGTTTTCTCAGTTCTTCCCCCCAGGTTCCTTCCGGAGAGCGGCCGCAGATGACGCTGACCTCGTACCCGGCGTCGCGCAGGTGGAGGAGCCGGGTCCGCATCATAAGGCAGGCGATGCGGTCCGTCGGGGTTATGTGGGCGACCCGTACGGCCATCTCCCCTACAGCCCCGCCCGCGACCGGACCTTGCGCAGCGACGCTATCGTCTCGGCGCAGGCATCGCCGGGGGGAAGACTCCCGACCCGCTCGCTGAATGGCTCGGCCATCACGGGGCCGTCGTACCCGATTTCGTCCAGGGCCCCGAGAAAGGCGGCGATGTCGATGACGCCGGTTTCCCCCGGCATGGCGCGGACGTGGTCGACCTGGGCTTCAACCGGAAGATCGGGGGCATCGTTGACGTGCACGTCGACCACCGTTTCCGCGGTCAGCGTGCGCAGGTCGTCCGCGGTTTCGCGGGCGTTGTACCAGTGCCACGAGTCGGCGAGCAGACCGGCGTTGCCGCCGACCGCCTCGCACAGCTCGAGGGCCTGGGCCATCGTGTGTACGAAGGGGTGCTTCCTGCCGGCCCTCGTGGTGTCGGGGGCGACGTACTCGAGACCGAAGCGGATGCCGCGGTCGGCGAGAATCGCCGCCGCCGGCCTCAGGCGGTCGCGGTGAAAGGCGAAGTTGTCGCCGAAGGGCAGTTCGTCCGACCAGGGAAGGAGCCAGGTCGCCGTCCGCTGCACCCGGAGCCGTTCGGCCGCGGCGGCCAGCTCCGGCAGGCGCTCCATGCCGCTTTCGTACTCCGGGTCGCCGCCGCGGAAGTCGACGGGAAACCCGAAAGCCGAAAGCCGCACGCCCGTCTCCGCGCTCAGGTCGCGCACCCGGCCGGCGCCGAGACCGGCCGCCTCGGCGATGTTGAAGTGCAGGCCGTCGAACCCGTGCGCGGCTGCCAGCCGCAGCCCCTCCTCGAGGGTGGCGGCCACGCCGATGGCGCCGGGACTCAGGGAGGTGAACATGGTCGCGCCGCGGCGTTGTTCCGCGGCTCCCCCGCGAGGAAGGCGAGCACGTTGTCGACCGCCCCTTCGTTCAGCAGCTCGGCGCCCTCGGGAGTCTGGTCGGCCGCGTGGGGGGTGAAGACCACCTGCTCGCATTTCTTGACCGGGTGGTCGGCGACGAACGGCTCCTCCTCGAAGACATCGAGCCCGGCGCCGCCGAGGTGCCCGGAGGCGAGAACCTCGGCGAGGGCGTCGAGATCGAGCACGGCGCCGCGCGCCCCGTTGAGGACCACGGCGTCCGCTTTCATCGCCCGCAGCTCATCCCTGCCGATCAGTCCGCGCGTGTCGTCGCTGAGGGCGGTGTGGATGCTGACGTAGTCGGCGCTCTCGAGCAGCTCCCGCAGTTCGACGAAGCGGACTCCGAGTTTCCCGGCGCGTTCCGGGGAGGGGTTGAAGGTCCAGGCGATCACCTCCATACCGAGGGCGTTGCCCAGGCGCGCCATCTCCGCGCCGATGTTCCCGGCGCCGACGATGCCGAGCACCTTCCCCCGGACCGTGAGGTTCATCCGCCGCGTCCAGCGGTTTTCGGCGACCTCCCTCGTCTGAAACGCCGCCCGCTTGGCCACGGTGAACATCAGCCCGAACATGTGCTCGGCCACGACCGGGGCGGTGCGGCCCGGCTGATTCGAGACGACGATGCCGAGTTCCCGGGCGCTGTCGAGATCGATCATGTCCGTCCCGATGGAGCAGGTCGCGATCATCTTCAGCGAGGGCAGGGCGCGCAGCTCGGTCTCGCGCCAGTCGACGGCGCCGCGGGTGTTGATGATGATGTCGAAGCCGCCGGCGCGGGCGATCTTCTCCTCCGACGACCCGGGGCGGTTGTCGTACAGGGTAACGTCTCCGTGCGGTTCGAGGCGGGCGAGTTGCGGCGATCCGGCGATCTGCGGGGGGTCGTCGCCGGGGACCAGAATTTTCACGCGATCGGTCATGTCAGAAGGGCTTTCCGCTGTCGATGTGATCGATTGATGATGCGCAGGGGCTCCAATATATTGCACGCCCTTCGCAGTCGACACCGGGAATTCAGCGTTTCACCGGAGGACGCGGAAGTGCCGAGGGAGTTGTACGCTCCCGCGAGGGAGCAGGTCGCATTCAGGGAATTCGAGAGCGAGGCGCCGGGGCCCGGGCAGGTTCGCGTCCGCAGTCTGTTCGGGGCCGCCAAGCACGGCACGGAGATGTCGATTTTCAAGGGGTACGGCAGCGGGCGCGGCTCCTACGACCGCGACCTCCGGATATTCCTGCCCGCCGGCGGCAGGGAGCCTTATCCCTGCCCTCTCGGCAACATGTGCGTCGGCGAGGTGGCGGAGCTCGGTCCGGGAACGACGCGCCTCAGCCTCGGCGACCGGGTCTTCTCCCACGGGCCGTTCCGCGAGGAGCACTGCTGGCCGGAGACGGTTCGCCGGCTTCCCGACGGCCTGCCGTGGCAGGCGGCGGTCTGCCTCGACCCCGCCGACTTCGCCCTCGGCGCCGTGCGCGACGGCCATGTCCGCCTCGGCGACGCCGTGGCCGTCTTCGGAATGGGGGCGATCGGGCTGATGGTCGTGCAGTTCGCCCTCCTCGCCGGGGCTCACCCGGTAATCGCCGTCGACCCCCTCGGGCTGCGGCGCTCGGTCGCCCTCGCCTGCGGCGCAGATGCCGCCCTCGACCCGGCCGCCTGCGACCCCGGCCTCGAAATCGGGAAACTGACGGGACAGCGGGGCGCCGACGTCTGCATCGATTACAGCGGCCATCACTCCGGTCTGCAGGGGGCGCTGCGCAGCGCCGCCTACAACGGAACCGTCGTCGCCGGCGCCTTCCCCGGACCGTATGCGGCCGGCCTCGACCTCGGCGCCGAAGCGCACATGAACCGGCCGCGGCTCGTTTTCAGCCGCTCCAACAGCGATCCGAACCCCGACCACCCCAACTGGAACCACGACCGCCTGATCGACGAGGCCTGGCGGCGGCTGGCCTCCGGCCGGCTCGAGACCGAGGCCGTCGTGCAGCCTGTGGTTCCCTTCGACGACCTGGCCGGGGAGTATCCGAAGATCGCCACCGACCCCGGGGCCAACGTAAAGCTCGGCGCGTCGTTCGCCTGAGGGCTTTCAGGACGACTCCCCGGGGGCTGCGGAAGCGGCCATGATCCCGGGGCGGCCTGTCGCTTCCCCGGCCCCCCCGCAAACTTCATCAAACCATCGGCAGGACCGGGAATGCAACTCCTGTTCAACACGATCATGCTGGAGCCGAACCGGTGGACGGCCCCCGGCAGGCTGACGCGGCCCCTCGAAGCCCTGCTCGAGCCGATTCTCCAGGCCGGCTTCGGCGACCTGGAAATCTGGCAGTACCACATCTCCGGTCTGAGCCGCTCCGGGGTGGAGGGCCTGGCACGCAGAATGCGGGATCTCGGCATGCGCGCGGCCGCCGCCGGCGCCTATCCGCGGCTGCATCTTTCCGGGGGCGAAGCACAGGCGGAGCAGCGGTTGCTCGATACCGTCGCCGACTACGCCGCCCTGCTCGGGTGCACGACCCTGAAGATCTTTCCCGGCCGCGTCGCCAGCGCCGACGCCGACGCCGGGGTGCGCCGGTTGTCTCTCGAGCGCATAAGGCGGCTCGCCGACCGCCTCGGGGAACGCGGAATCGCCCTCACCCTCGAGACTCACGGCGGCACTTTGTGCGACACCCTCGACGCCACCTGCCGCCTGCTGGAGGAGCTGGGCTCCTGCGACAACGCCGGCATCTGTCTGCAGCCCTTCCCCGGGGACGACACCGGTAAGGCGGTCGCAGCCTTCGACTGCCTGTCCGACCGCGTTCGCCACCTGCACCTGCAGAACCTGTCGGACGCCGGCGACTTCTGCCTGCTCGAGGAGGGCACCTGGATCGACTACCGCCGCTTCCTTTCACACGTCCGGGACGCCGCCTTCGACGGCATCGCCTGCCTCGAGTTTACCGAGGGCATCGCACCTCCCGGCGGCGCTCCCCTCGATCCGCGGGAGGTCCTCGCAAATGCGCGCCGCGATCGCGACTTCGTCCTCGAGATCTGGGGGAGAGGCAGTTCCCCGGGGACCGCGATTTGACTTTGATTCGGCGAAGGAATTCATAACTTCATGGTTTCAGCGCAAGTTCAGGTTTCAGCGGGAGTTTCGCGCAACCTCCGCACGTGACGGGAGACCGGCGTGGCCACCGACCTGCGACGCCCCGAATACTACATCAACCGCGAGCTCTCCTGGCTCGATTTCAACCGCCGTGTCTTCGAAGAAGCGCGCGACCGGCGCAATCCCCTGCTGGAGCGCGTGCGCTTCCTCGGGATCGTCGCCGATATCCTCGACGAGTTCTTCGAGGTACGTGTCGCCGGCCTCCTGCAGCTGCGCGACACCGGGGCGGCGGTGAGCGGAGCCGACGGTCTCAACCCCGACGAGCAGCTGCAGGTGATCTCCGCCAAGGCGCACAAGCTGGTCCGCTCGCACTACGCCTGCTGGAACGAGGAGCTGCTACCGGCGCTTTCCGACGAGGGGATCCACCTGCGGGAAGTCCATGACTTTACCGGTGAGCAGCGCGCCTTCATCCAGCGCTACTGGAAGGAAGAGCTGGAACCGATTCTCACCCCGATCGCAATCGATCCGGCCCATCCCTTTCCACGCGTCCTCAACAAGGCTCTCTGCCACGGGGTGCTGCTGGAGTCCAACGGCACCACCGCGATCGGCGTCGTCACCGTTCCGCGGGTCCTGCCGAGGATTCTTCGGCTGCCCGACACCGACCGCGATTCCGTGCACCTCGTGACCCTCGCCGGCATCGTCGCCCACCATCTCAGCGAGCTTTTCGAGGGGTACGAGATGACCGGATGGGCGGCTTTTCGCGTCACCCGCAACAGCGAGCTCTACGTCAACGAGGAAGAGGCGGACAACCTCCTGGAGGAGATCGCCGAATCGCTGGAGAACCGCCGCAAGGGAGATCCGGTCCGCCTGGAGATCGAAGCCGGCGCCCCCGAGCGCCTGGTGACTTTCCTGAGAAGGCAATTCGGGCTCGACGAAGACCAGGTCTACTTCGCCGACGGACCTGTGAACCTCAATCGGGTCGTCACGGTTTACGACGCGGTCAACCGGCCGGATCTCAAGTTCAAACCGTACACACCGGTCGAACTCAACCTGCCCAGGGATCCCGACCAGTTCTTTGAGACTCTGCGCTCCCGCGACATCCTCCTCCACCATCCCTACGACTCCTTCAACACCGTCATCGATTTCATCGGCATGGCGGCCTCCGATCCCCGGGTACTGGCGATCAAGCAGACGCTCTACCGGACCGGCGAGGATTCGAAGGTCGTGCAGGCCCTCATCGATGCGGCGGAGCTGGGCAAGGAAGTTACCGCCCTGGTCGAGTTGAAGGCCCGCTTCGACGAAAACTCCAACATCGAGTGGGCAAAGCGGCTCGAAGAGTGCGGCGTCCACGTCGTTTACGGGCTGCTCGGCATGAAGACGCACTGCAAGCTGTCGATGATCGTCCGGCGGGACGAGGACCGGCTGCGGCGCTACGCCCACATGGGCACGGGGAACTACAACCACCAGACCGCCCGCTTCTACACCGACCTGGGGCTGCTGACAGCCCGCGAGGACCTCAACAGCGAGGTCGCCGAGGTGTTCAACCTGCTGACGGCGAAATCGACGGAGAGGTTTCAGAAGCTGCTGGTCGCGCCGACGACGCTGCTGACCGGAATGGTC
>JAPOZF010000222.1 GCA_026706165.1 Gemmatimonadota bacterium | reverse complement strand
GGGCTGGGTCGCCAGGAGGGAGCGCGAAACCGGGCGCACCAATCCGATGTACACCAACCTCGAATGGCACGGAACCGCCCACCGGGGCCCTTTCGAGAGCTCTCGGCAGGCCTACGACACCCTCCACATCGGCTCGGTCAATGCCGCCGACCGCCTGCAGGCAGGAAAGCGCCGCAAACGCTAGTGTCCCGTCGCAGAGGTAGATTGCCACAACCGGGGAGCCGAGGCGCCAGGCTCCGGGCGCCTGAGCGAGCCGTACCGAGGGTGGAGGGACCGGCTGCCAATGGCGGCATATCTGCGGCGGGCACCGTATCCCGGAAAGGCAGGTACCCGGGGCAGTCGCGGTTTTACCGCGGCGCGAAACGCGGTGTTTCTGCTGAGGAAGGCCGCTACAGGCCGGCGGCGAAATCGCGCATGAAGTCGGCGAGGGCGAGGCAGCCATCTTCCGTCATGCCGTTGTAGAGCGAGGCGCGCAGCCCCCCCACCGAGCGGTGGCCCTGCAGCCCGACGAACCCCTGCTGTTGCGCGGCGGCGGCGAAGCGGCTCCGCAGCTGCGGGTCGGCGAGATCGAAGGTCACGTTCATCGCCGACCGAGAGGCGGTCTCGGCCAGGCCCCGGTACGCGGGATGGCCGTCGATGACTTCGTAGAGAATGCGGGCCTTGCTTTCGTTGCGCTTCCCCACGGCCTCGAGGCCGCCGGAATCCTCCAGCCACCCGAGGACGAGATCGAGCACGAACACCGCGAAAACCGGGGGGGTGTTGTAGAGCGAGTCCGTCCCTGCGTGGGTCGAGTACCGGAAGATCGCCGGTATCGAGTCTTCCTCTCTCGAAAGCAGGTCGCGGCGCAGGAAAACGAGGGTGCACCCTGCGATCCCGGCATTCTTCTGGGTGCCGCCGTAGGCGACTCCGACCCGTTCCCAGGCGACGGGACGCGCCAGCAGATCCGAGGTGAGGTCGACGGCCAGGGGAACCTCGCCGCTGTCGGGGAAACCGCGGTACTGGGTGCCGGCGATGGTGTTGTTGCTGGTCAGGTGGAGGTATTCGGCGCCGGCATCCAGGCGCAGGGAGCCCTGTTCCGGTATGTAGCTGTATCCCCTGTCGGCGCTCGAAGCGGCGATCCGCGTCTTCCTGCCGAGGCGCGCCGCCTCGGCCTCGGCCTTCCGCGACCAGGAGCCGGTATCGATGTAGTCTGCGGAATGCCCGGGACGCAGCAGGTTCATCGGCACCATGGCGAACTGCTGCGAAGCCCCTCCCCCAAGGAGCAGCACCTCGATGTCGTCCGGGATCCAGTAGAGAGCCCGGCAGCGCGCCAGGGCGCGGTGGTGGATCTCCTCGTACCCGGGGCTGCGGTGGCTGATCTCGACGATCGACATGCCCCCCGGGCTGGACGCGAAGTGATCCTCTATCCGCTCCCTGACCGGTTTCGGCAGCAGCGCGGGCCCGGGAGAGAAGTTGCGGCTGCAGGACTCCCCGGGACCGGCCCCGCCAACCCCCATAGCCGCGAGCGGGTCTGCGGTCGTCACACGTGATCCTGCAGGTCGAATACCTGCTCCATCAGGGCCCACCACTCTCCTTCCTTCGCCTCGGGCACCCGCTCCTGGAAGGTCCTCATCAGTTCGTCCCATTCCGCGGCTTTGGGATTCTGCTCGATGTAGCGCGGGAAATCGACGTCGGGATCGAACTCGTCGACAGCCGTCATGTACATGAACATGCGGCGGCCCAGGAGGAAGATCTTCATGTCGGTGATGCCGACTTCTCCCAGTCCCCGCAGCGGCTCGGGCCAGGGGTTGCGGTGGTACTCCTTGTATTTCTCCATGGTCTCGGCATCGTCGACGAGATTGAGGGTCAGGGCGTATACCTTCACAACGAGACTCCCGTTTCAGGTCTTCAAGACCGCCGGCCCTGTTGCGTTCGGCTAGTCCGAGAGGAGATGGGTCGGCAGGTGGTCGGCGCGGTTCATGTAAGCGACCACGACCCGGTGTTCGAAATCGATTCTCGTGATCGCGGTGTTCTCGTGGTGGTACTGCAGGCCCCAACTCGGCAGGTGATCGGCCAGGGCCTTTATCAGGGCGCTCATGAAGTCGCCGTGCGACACGACGCCGATCCGCAGCGGCTCCCCGGCGCGCACCGTGAGCCTTTCGGCGGCGGCAACCGCTCTGCCACGCCCCTCGCCCGCAGTCTCCCTGCCCCCATGCCACCAGCCGCGGTCCCCGATGCCGTCGCAGTCGAAACCGGCAAACCGGGCGGCGATCTCCTTCCGGGTGCATCCGGGGAAACCTGTTGCGGTGCCGTCCCCGTTGTCGAGATAGATCCCGCCGATTTCGTGAACGTCGGTCCAGACCTGTGGGGTCAATCCCAGGGCCCCGGCGATCGGTTCGGTTGTCTGCAGCGCCCTGATCATCGCGCTGCAGTACAGCTCGTCG
>JAPOZF010000712.1 GCA_026706165.1 Gemmatimonadota bacterium | reverse complement strand
AGCGGACTGGCCCTCCGGGTACTACCAGGCCCTGCTGCGGGGAGAGGACCGGGCAGGAAACCGGGTGCGCGGGGAGGCGGCCTTCGCAGTGCGCTCCGCCCGTCCAGGGCGCGACGCCGCCATCCTGCTGCAGCGGCCGACCAACACCGAAGCGGCCTACAACTCCTGGGGCGGTTCCACCTTCTACACCGGCCCGCGCGGGCCGGCGCGCAGGCTCTCCTTCGAGCGGCCGTTCGCAGGTTTCCCGGGGACGGAGCGGTTCCGGTTCACGGTGAGGGGGGAGTTCGCCGCCGACCTCGACCGGGGGATCGTCCCCGAGGCCCTGGCTGAATCGCTTGCCGCCGGAGGGGTCGAGGTTTCCCCCTGGCGCGGCGTCGACGTCGAGCGCCCCGGAGAGCGCTGGCACATCCTCGACGTCGGCTTCCTGTCGACGCTGGTGAGGCGGGGGGACCGGATCGCCGTGTTCGACGGCTTCTCGACCTGGCTGAGCTGCTGGCACCACTGGGAGCGCCACTTCGTCGCCTGGGCCGAGGCGGCCGGGTACGCCATCGACTACGCCGTCAACGGCGACCTCGAGAGCAACCCCGAACTGCTGGAGGGATACCGGCTGGTGCTGTCGGTCGGCCACGACGAGTACTGGTCGGCGCCGATGCGGGACAGCCTCGAGGGGTTCGTCGGGGCCGGGGGCAACGCCGCTTTCTTCAGCGGCAACGTCAGCTGGTGGCAGGTGCGCAGCGAGGAGGAAGGGCGCGCCCTGGTCTGCTGGAAGGACGAGATGGAAAGGGACCCGCACTTCGCCTCAGGAGACCACGCCACCCTGTCGACCCTCTGGTGCCATCGCCTGATCGGCCGCCCGGAGAACCGGCTCACCGGGGTCAGCTTCGCGTACGGCGGGTACCACGGCTTCTTTTCCGGGACTCCGCAGACCGGGGCCTACACCGTCCACCGGCCCGGCCACTGGCTGTTCGCCGGAACCGGGCTGAAACAGGGGGACCTGCCCGGGGAGAAGGACCAGATCGTCAGCTACGAGTGCGACGGCTGCGCGTTACAGGCAGTGGGCGGCCTGCCGGTCCCGACCTGCCGCGACGGCACTCCTGACACCTTCGAGATCCTCGCCACCGCGCCCGCTTCCCTGAGCGACGGCGACGACTCGATCGCCATGGCTTCCGAAGCGATCTACGGCCCCGGCGCCGGGAGGCGGCTGACCGAGGGGGCCGCGGTCCTGGGGACCTTCAGCCGGGGGGGAACCGTGGTGACGACCGGGTGCACCGACTGGTGCATGGGGCTGAAGGGGGGCGATCCCGCGGTGGACCGCATCACCCGCAATATCATGGACCGGTTGTCTGCCTAGGTGAGTGGGGCAGGCCCGGATGGCGGGTTGCGGCCTGGGAACAGGCTAGTCTGGCTGGATTGAATTGACTTGGCGGGGCAGGCGGCGAACGAATCAGGCTAGTCTGGCTGCAGGGATGGTGCGCCTGCCGGATCGCCGACCAGCACCACCCCTTCCCGCAATGCCTGCCGCACAAAAGAATTGCCCGCCTTCAGCAGCGCGGCCAGTTCTTCTCGCGTATATGCCACCACGTCCACCCCCACGTCCACACCAGTTGGGCGGTAGCGCACGGTCCGTTCCAGGAAAGTCTCGGCGCTGTGACTGACGACGATCAGCAGATCCGCATCGCTGCCCGGCACGGCATCCCCTCGCGCCAGCGAACCAAACAGCACGATTCGCTCGATTTCGGGGTGGCGTTCACTGAGCGTCCGGGCGGCATTCCTCAGGCGCTCCATGAGGCGCGGGCGGTCCAGCCAGAACACCTTCACAGAAGCGGATGACTTGGCCGGCGTGGTCGAGCGCACACTCGGCTTCAGCTCGCGTGTAGTATTCATAGGGTGCTCCTTGCGGATGCGAATTGGGGTAGCGAGCAGGGATATAGTGTTTGTCCAACGCCTTGGCGGCGTCCAACAGCGGCTGATCGGGCCGCAGCGACTCGGGCAGGGATTCAAGCAGCGCCGTAACAGAATGCCCCCAAGCGGTGCCACCCGTCTTTTCAATAACCGCCTTGACCGCTTTTTCAGCGCCTTGCTGGGCGGCAAAACATGCCCACTCATAGTCGCCGCCATCGAGCGAGCGGCGTCCGTGATCCAAATCTCGCTGGCCCTGTTTCAGCCAGTCGGCATGTCGGCTCGCCATCGATAACCTTCCCTTCAGCTTTCAGCCAACAATGGAACTTCCGTCACCGCCGGCATCTTCGCCGCGGTGATTTCACCCGCGGGCGGCGAATCGCCCTTGTCCGCGCGTTCGACGAGCGGCTCCGGGGATGAAAAATCTCCACTCACTTCCATACAGGTGCACCCCTACGCCCTGTGCCCAGTGCGGAACGTCACCCGCACGAACTTCCCGCCCTCGTCCTGCACGAGCTCCGGCTCGG
>JAPOZF010000666.1 GCA_026706165.1 Gemmatimonadota bacterium | reverse complement strand
TCCGAGGCGACCGCGAGCTCGAGCAGGTAGAGGCCCGGAGGCAGCGGGGTTCCCTGCCGGTCGCGCCCGTCCCAGGAAGTCCGGTAGAGGCCGCTTGCGGCGCGGCCCCCTCCGACCTCGCCGACCCGGCGGCCGGAGAGATCGTACACGGCGATTCGCACCGGGACATTCCCCGCCAGGTTGACCAGCTCGTACTCGATCTCCAGGAGGTCGTTGGCGCCGTCGCCGTTGGGGGTGAAGGCCGGCGGCGACAGGCGGAGGGTGTGGATCGGCCGGCGCGGTATCCGGACCAGGGCGACCCGCAGGCGGTCGCTGTCGCTGAGGTCGTCGGCGTTTCCGGCGATCACCGGCTGGGGAACCTCGAACGGCTGCCCGCTGCTGGTCAGCCCGACCCGGAACAGGGTGTCGTAGGCGAAGATCTCCGCCTCGAAGCCGACCTCGACCAGCTCCTCGGTGCGCTCGATGCCGACGCCGGGGAACTGCACCGCGAATCCCTCATCGTCGAGACGGACGAGGTCGAGACCGACGTCGTTGCCCCCGAGGCGGCCGGTGGGATCGACCGCGGTGACGCGCGCGTGGGTAGCGACCGCCAGCCCGTCGAACCCGGGGTCTCCCGGCTCGAGCCTGGGCTTAACCTTGAGTGTGAACCGGCTCACCTCTCCGGCCGATACCGCGGCGGGTACGATCTCCCCAAGGGCTTCGGCGGCGAGCAGCGGGGAGGCGGCGAACTGCAGGTAGTCGATCTCCCCGCCGGCTTCCGGGGTCGCCGAGAAGGCGATGTCGAACTGCACGAAACGGCGCGGACGGTCGGCGTTGGGCAAGCCGCGGCCCGCGGCGAAGTCGTAGGATGCGTTCCAACCGTTCCAGTTCTCGAGGTCATGGGTGATCGATCCGACCTCGGCGGGTTCCAGGCGTTCGTACTGCTGCCGGGTCAGGGGGCCGCCGTCCTCGCCGAAGGCCACCTCCTCCTCCCCGCGGAAAGTCCTGCGCCAGTAAACGTCGGGCTGGTCGTCCCCACCGGTGCGCATGCGCAGCAGGTTTCTCGCAGGTTCCACTACGCGCCCCGCCCACGCCAACTCCCCGATGCTGAGCGACTCTCCGAGGTCGATGACGTTGGAACGGTAGGTCGCCACGGGAACGAACCCCTTGCCGAAGATCTCGAACTCCGCCACCTCCCAGGAAAGGCGGTCCTTCGCGAACACCTGGAAAAGCAGCCGCCGGGTGGGGATGGAGGGGAATTCGAGGTCGACGACGTCGGCCCCCGGTCCCTCGTGGACGACGTCGAAATCGAACCGGTACTCATGGGGGGTTCGGGAAGTGTATGGAGGATTGTGAGTCCGCCTCCCTTTTTTTGCCGGGTCTCCGTCGTTGGCGGCAAGGATGAAACGGGGGACGGGATCGAGCCCCCCGGAGCGGCACTCCCCGGTCTGGAACCTGCCGAAACCGCAGGTTACCAGGCTGCCGTCGTCTTCGCGGGTGAAAAAGCGCACCCGCGTAAGGTGTACGGGGTGTCCGAGATCGAACAGGAAGTTCCAGCTGCGGGTATCCGTGTAGTACAGGTCCTTGTCGCGGTCGACCATCCGGACCGAGAAACGGATATCCCTGGTCCTCGACACGCGCCCCCAAGGAACCCAACCCAGGCGTCCTCCTCCGGGGAAATGGTCCAGGACCGCGAAGCGGTCCCCGTCCGCAAGGGGGGCGAGGTTGGAATCCGGGGGAGTTCGTTCGGGGCGGATCGATTCCGGCCGCAGCTCGAGGCCCGCCGTCGTTCCGAAGCGGTCAGGGTCGACCTCGGTCCAGTGGAGCTGCACGAACTCGTGCTCCACCTCGAGATCGGGGGGAGGCTCGCCTGCCCCTCCGAGACGGAACAGGGTGAGGGCCGCGGCCGGGGCTGCCAGGAAGAAAACCAGACAGCCCGCGAACAGGCGGAAACCGTTTCGTCTGCTTGGGGTCAAGTCACAGGTCGGGCGTTGAACCCGGAGCGCGGATTGCGCTTGTTTGCGGCGATGGATGAATTGCAAATGAACAGCGAACCGGAGCGACGGCCAAGGAAGCCTGCCAAGAGGAGCCCGACAAGGAAATGACCGGCTCATTCACCCGTGAGAAGGCGCTGGAGCTTATGCGCGAATATACCCCCTCCGAGGGGTTGCGCCGCCATATGTACGCCGTCGAGACCGCCATGCGGGCATGCGCCCGCCAATGCGGAGCCGACGAGGAGGCCTGGGGCCTGACCGGCCTGCTCCACGACTTCGACTACGAGCGCTATCCGAACGAGGAGCATTCCGCCACCGAGGGGCACCCGGCCTACGGGGTCGCACTGCTTCGCGAGCGCGGCTTTCCCGAGGAGCTCTGCCTGGCAATCCTCGGGCACGCTTCCTACTCGGGGATTCCCCGCGACACTCCGGTCGCCCGCGCCCTGTTCGCCGTG
>JAPOZF010000791.1 GCA_026706165.1 Gemmatimonadota bacterium | reverse complement strand
ACGCTGATGGTCTGCCACCACCTCGACAGGAACATCCCCGAGGACGTCGCCTTCGCCGAGAGCCGCATCCGCAAGGAGACCATCGCCGCCGAGGACATCCTCCACGACATCGGGGCGTTCTCCATCATCGCCTCGGACAGCCAGGCGATGGGACGGGTCGGCGAGGTCGTCTGCCGGACCTGGCAGACCGCCCACAAGATGAAGCTGCAGCGCGGCCCCCTTTCCGGAGACCGGGGGAGCGGCGCCGACAACCTCCGGGTGAGGCGCTACATCGCCAAGTACACCATCAACCCGGCGATCGCCCACGGGGTCAGCCGCCACGTCGGCTCGGTGGAGGCCGGCAAGCTCGCCGACCTCGTGCTCTGGAAGCCGGCCTGCTTCGGGTCGCGGCCGGAAATGGTCGTCAAGGGCGGGGTCATCGCCTGGTCCCAGATGGGGGATGCCAACGCCTCCATTCCGACTCCCGAGCCGGTCCTGCCGAGGCCGATGTTCGGGGCCTTCGGGAACGCCGTCGGACCGACCTCCCTGAGCTTCGTCTCCGGGGCGGGCACCGAGGCCGCTGCCGGGTACGGACTGGGGAAGGCGGTCGCCCCGGTCGAGTCCTGCCGCGGGCTCGGGAAGAGGGACATGATCCTCAACGACCTCGCCCCGGAGATCGAGGTCGATCCGGAGACCTACGAGGTGCGGGCGGACGGAGAGGTGCTGACCTGCGAGCCGGCGGCCAAGCTGCCCCTCGCCCAGCTCTACAACCTCTTCTAGGGGGCAGCGGGTCCGGAAGTTGAGGGAGTCCAGGCAAGGATGGAAACGGTTGGTGAAGGCCAAGACTGCATGAGACCTGATTTCGCTGTCGAGACGCGAGTCCGGCCGATCCCGTGGATGGATGGGCGGAACCACCGCGAGCGGCAATGACCCAGAACCCCGCCATCGAGACGGAACCCGGAACGGTCGCCGGCGCCGCCAATAGCGAGGACCCCCTGCTGCTGCTGTTGCAGCTCGGAGACGCCGCCCTGCCGACCGGGGGCTACGCCTTTTCCGCGGGCGTGGAAGCCGCCCGGCAGCTCGGCCTGGTCGCCGACGGGGACAGTCTGCACCGGTTCGCGCGCCAGGCCCTGCGCACCGCCGGCACCTGCGACCTCCCCTTCCTGCGGGAGGCCTGGCGGCTGTCGCAGCCCCCGGGGGCCGGACTCGTGGAGCTGGCGCAGCGCTACGACGCCATGCAGACCGCGGCCTGCGCGCGCCAGGCGAGCCTCAAGACCGGGCGCGGCTGGCTGCGCCTGTTCCCGCGGCTGTTCCCCGGTCCGGGGCAGGGCCGCATCGAGCGCCTCTTCCGGACACCCGGGACGGCCCCGCACGGCTGCATACTCTTCGGGGCCTGTCTCGGCGCCGCCGGGGTCGGCGAGGAGGAGGCGGCCTCCCTTTTCCTGCACCAGCTGCTGCGCGACCAGCTCGGGGCCGCGGTCCGCCTCGGCATCGTCGGCCCCCTCGAGGCGGTGGAGCGCCACGCCTCCCTGCGCCCCGAGTGCGCCAGGGCCGCCGGGGACTCGCGCCTGATTCCCTGCGATGAGGCAAGCCGAGGCGCCCCCCAGCTCGACCTGGCGCAGGCCGCGCACGGACACCTGTACTCACGGCTGTTCCAGAGCTGATCCGCTGTCGAGGAGATCGCCATGCCCATCCACAGCTGCGAGATCACCGATCGCCCGGGGCGCCTGAACTCACCCTGTTTCCACAGTTGAACTGCACACCAGCGGAGACCGACATGCACACCCACAGCCACGACAACGAAAACGGGCATGGCCACAGCCACGCCGACGATCCCGGATGCTTCGCCGCCCGCGAGGGGATGGCAAACGGCAGGGACCTGCAGAGCCGCGCCTTCACCGCCGGCATCGGCGGACCGGTGGGCAGCGGCAAGACCGCGCTCGTGAAGGCCCTCTGCGAAAGGCTGCGCACGAACTGGGAGCTCGGGGTGGTGACCAACGACATCTTCACCCGCGAGGACGCCGACTTCCTCGTCCGCCACGACGCCCTGGACAGCGACCGCATCATCGGCGTGGAGACCGGCGGCTGCCCGCACGCGGCGATCCGCGAGGACATCGCCCTCAACCTCGACGCCCTCGAGACCCTCATGGAGCGCTGCCGCCCCGACCTGCTCCTGCTCGAAAGCGGCGGCGACAATCTCGCCGCGCACTTCAGCAAGGAGCTCGTCGACTACGCCATCTACGTGATCGACGTCTCCGGGGGCGACAAGATACCGCGCAAGGGAGGGCCGGGGATCACCCAGTCCGACCTGCTGGTGGTCAACAAGATCGACCTCGCCCGCATGGTCGGGGCCGACCTCGGGGTGATGGCGCGTGACGCCCGCAGGATGAGAGGGGACGGCCCCACCGTCTTCGCCTGCATCGCCGACGGCACCGGCGTCGACACGGTGA
>JAPOZF010000432.1 GCA_026706165.1 Gemmatimonadota bacterium | reverse complement strand
AGATGCGATCCGGTTCGTCGTGCCAGGCCAGCCAGATGCGGAAGTCGAGGTTGGAGGGATCAAGAGGTTCCAGGTCGCGAAGGACTTTGAAATCCAGCAGGGTCATGCTCGGTTCACCGACCTCGTACCAGTCGTCGATCAGCCCGTCGTGTATATCGATCTTCTCCAGCATCTTATCGGTAAGCTCGTAGAAAGGGTACAAGCGGTTACCGCTGTGCGCTTCAGCCAGGCCTGCCAGAATCAGGACGATCAGGAATCGGTTCATTCGGGTGGTCATTCAGTTTCCGGGCTTGGCTGCAGGAACAGCTCTTCCGCATCCGGGACGCGGGTAGCTGGCAGCAGCTCGCCCCGGTCGCCGGTGATGGTCCTGGCCTTCGCCGACGTGGGTGAACTTGTAGATCCGGATGCCGGTGATTTTCATGGTGGATCCTCTGCGATCTGCTTCCCGTTTGCCAATTGTTTTCCCGCCACCATCGGCTGGGTATCCTGATATCGCAACCGGCTTGGCCGGGGCCGGTCGCTGGCGGGAGGGATCGGCGAATCCGGTTACTGCTCTTGTTGCTCGAGGGCGGCAGCAAGGCGGGCAAACTCGGCGATGGGCTCGAGATCCCGGATCGCCCCGACAACCTGCTCGTAGTCGAGAGAGACGTACTCGTGAATGAGGATGTTGCGGAAGCCCGGGAGGCGGGCGAGGCGATCGGCGGGCTCCTGCGGGAGCTCCTCCCGGGCCGACAGGTTCCTCACGGCCTCGGTGTAAGCCTCGAAGCGCAGCCCGCGGCGCGCACCAAGTTCCCCCGCGATGTCGATGACGAGCTGAGCGGCGGTCAACAAGGAGAAGAGGACGTCGTTGTGAAGGCTCAGGTCGTCCCGAAGTGATTCGGGCCCCTCGACCTTCGGTTCCAGCATGCGCAGGTGGTCGAGGTGTCTGCGCAGCTCGGCCAGCCGTTCTACCAGCCAGGTCACGAGGAAAGCGTCCTGAGCTTTATCTGCCGCATTCGGCGCAGGAAGGGCTCGAGATCGGCGGCGCGCAGCTGGACGTCCCGGAAAAAGGCGTGATCCGCCTCGGAGTCGGCCACGTATACCCGAATACCCTCCGTAACTGCGTGGCGTCCGAGGCCCGGGGGTACGTCGTTGAGGATGACGAGGTCGACGTCGTTGTTCCTCAGGACGTGAATCAGTTCCGCGGTGAGCCGGACCCGTTCCCCGGATCGTTGTTCGCGCGAGGGGAAGCTGGCCCGGTCCAACAGCACCGCGACGTCGACGTCGCTTTCGGCATGCGCCTGTCCCCGGGCGGCGCTTCCGTACAGATATACCGATGCCACTCCGACCGGCTGCACCCGGTGGAAGAACTCGCGCAAGGCGCTTTCCGGCGTTTCGGTGTCGGTTGTGTGCCTGGGGCGGCTCATTTTCGCGTTCTCCAGATTCGCCAGAATATAAGCCCCGACCTGGGCCAGGCGTTTGAGCGAGCCTCTTTTCCCGGTCCCGGACCGGGGCTTTCGGGCGTGGCGGTTGGCCTGGGACAGGGCGGTGCCATGGCAGGCAGGTTGGAAGCCTGAATACTGACGGAATCGTTCCCCTCATGCACGGGGGGTCCGACCGGGCTCCCTGATGAACCAGACCGCCACTGCGCACAGCAGCGGCAGCAAGGCGAAGGCGGACAGGGCGCCGGTATAGCTTCCGTACAGATCCCAGGCCAGCCCGAACGGGATCGGTCCGATGGAAGCCCCGAGAACGCTGACCGTCTGCGAGGCTCCCTGGATGCTGCCGAGATGCCGGCGCCCGAAGAAGCGCGGCCAGATGTAGGCGAGCAGGTTGTGGCTGCCGGCGTTGGCGATGCCGAACACGATGCCGAAGAAAACTGCGGACAGGGTGCCGGAGACAGCCGCGAGGGCACCCAGGGAACAGGAAATCAGCAGCAGCCCGCCGGCGAAAACCGTTTGAGTCCGCAGGCGGTCGAGGAGCCGGCCGAAGACCGGCATGAAGGCGACCATGGCAACGGCCGACACCGCGAACACGCGGGAGGCGTCCCCGGGGCTCAACCCGCGCGACTCGAGGATGGAGACCTGGTGGAAGAAGATCGCCGTGATCGCCAGCGACAGGGTGGCCACGGCAACCGCGCAGATCCAGAAGGCGGAGGTCCGCATCGCCTCCCCCAGGGTCAGTCCGGCTTCGGCGGAATCCCCCGGCTCGTCTGCTTTCGCGGCGCTGCCGCCGCGGTCGCCGTCCGGGGCCAACCCGAGATCCTCCGGCCTGTTGCGCACCAGCAGGGCCGCGCACGGAACCAGCAGCACCCAGGTCGAGACGCCGAGCCAGAGCCAGGCCTGGCGCCAGCCGGCCTCGTCGATCAGCCACTGCGAGAAGGTGGGATGCACCGCCATGCTCAGGGAAAACCCGAGGCTCGCCAGGCCCATGGCGAGGCCGCGTTTCCGGC
>JAPOZF010000545.1:1638-2440 GCA_026706165.1 Gemmatimonadota bacterium | reverse complement strand
CTCGCCCGCGGGGGGCGCTCGCTGCTTGCCGCCCTGGACGGATTCGCCGTCGTCGCAGTGGCTGGTCTGGCGCTGCTCCACATCATTCCGGACAGCATCTCCCTGTCCGGCTGGGCCGCCGCGGGGGCAGCCCTCGCCGGACTCGCCGCACCCGTCGCTGATCGCGCGCAGGCTCGGGGGTCTCGCCCGCCCGGCACATGCCGCGGCCCTGATTCTCGGACTGGCGGCGCTGATCCTGCACGCCTTCAGCGGAGGCACGCCGGCAGCTTTCCCGGGAACCTCACAGACGCAGGGGATGATTCTCCTCCTCCTCCGCCTGCCGGTCAGCCTGGTGGTCTGGTTCCTGCTGCGTCCGGTGTACGGCCCGGGATGGGCCATGGGCGGGATCGCTGTCACCGCCGCGGCGACAGCGGCCGGCCTGGCGTTTCCGACTCCGCCGCCTTCCTGCAGAGCCGGGGTTGGGGGATTTTCCAGGCCGCGGCGGCCGGCTCGCTGCTGCACCTCCTGTTCCGGCGGCTCGCACCCGGCGAACAGCGGGGAGTCCTCGCGCACCGCCAGCCTGGGAGCCGGTCTCGGGGGCTTCGCCGGGATCGCCCTGCTGGCGGCCATCGGTGAATACCAGGATTCCGTGGCGGCAGTGTCCCGGGGGCTGGAGGTCTTCGTCATTCTGGCCTTGCAGAGCGCCCCGGCCCTGGTGCTCGCCTACGTCGCCGCCGCCCTGGTCTACTCCCTGCTGCCCCCCGCATCCGTCAACTGGATGAGGCGCGGCTCGCCGCTGTCGCAGTCGGCACGAACCAATGGG